>CATMVR010000621.1 GCA_950075905.1 uncultured Persicitalea sp.
TCCGTGAACTATATCAATTCGGCTGCAAAGCCGCTTAAATTTTACCGAACCATTGAATTATGGCAAGCATACCAAAATCGGCAAAAACGTCTTTATCAATTTTGACTGTGTGTTTCTGGATCTGGGGGGCATCACCATTGAGGACGGCGTACTGATCGCTCCCAAAGTCAGCTTGCTTACCGAAAGCCACCCTATTTCTCCCGAAAACCGACAGTCGCCGGTACCAAAACCCATTCACATCAAGAAAAACGCCTGGATTGGGGCGAATGCCACCATTTTGCAAGGCGTAACCATTGGCGAAAATTCGGTGGTTGCGGCGGGGTCGGTGGTTTCTGCTGATGTTCCCGACAATGTGATTGTGGGTGGTACCCCGGCAAAAGTTATCAAGGAAATTTAAAACAGAGAAAAAATGAAAATAGTAATGGTGCTCGCAGTTGCCCTGCTGATGTCAGGACAGGCCTGCCAAACAGCAACCGAAAACAAGGAGACAATGAAAACGGATGAAAACGAATTGAATGCCATTTTTCCGAAAGGCGAAAAAGGCTCGGAAGAATTTTTTACGGGGAACGCTTATCCTACCAGCCTGGTAGCGTCAGATTCAATCCACACAACCCTTGCCGGTAATGTCTATTTTGAACCCGGCGCCAGAAGCCATTGGCATACCCATCCCTCCGGGCAAATTCTGATTATTACCGATGGAGTTGGCTACCATCAGATTGAAGGTCAGCCCATTGAAGTCATCAAAAAGGGTGATGTCGTAAAATGTCCGCCCAACGTAAAGCATTGGCACGGGGCAAGCCCGGACGTAGGTTTACAACAGCTTTATTTTATTCCCAATACCGAAAATGGGATTGTAGAGTGGATGGAGCCGGTGACGGATGAGCAGTATTCAATCAAGTAAAACAGAATGAACGATGAAAAAAATAGCAGTAACAATCTTTGCCGCCCTCCTGATTTTAGGGCCGGCATACAGCCAAAATACCTCTCCGTGGTCTGTGTCCCCACAGACCTTTTTGCGTAACTTGCATTCCTATGGAACATCAGCCAATCGAGTACTGTAACTCTAAAATGGAGTTTGACAACGTTTATTTCTGGACTGATACAGTCAAGGATTGGAGAAGGCTTCTGAAGCCCGACAAGTATAAGGAAATTATTATAGCATCGTGGCAAGAATTAACAGACAGGAAGTTGATTGCAATCTATGGATTTGTAATCATGCCAAACCATCTGCATGTGGTTTGGGAGATGCTGGAACCAAACGGTAAAGAAACTCCCCACGCCAGTTTCAACAAGTACACGAGCCACATGATCTTGAAAGACCTTATAGCTTGTTATCCCGATGTATTGCCCTTTTTCAGGGTGGATGATCCGGAGCGAAAGCACCGGATCTGGCAGCGCGATCCGCTGGCGGTATGGATGGACTCAAAGCAAAAGGTGGAGCAGAAAATCGTATACATGCATAACAACCCACTACACGAACGTTGGAACCTGGCAGACCGGCCAGAAAACTACCGCTGGTCATCGGCTGCCTATTATGAAACGGGTACTGACGAGTTTGGTTTCCTGACCCATTATCAGGATCGGTTTTGAATGGTGTATGGCAACGTTTGGGTTAGGTCTGTGGGGACACAGACCACGGATTGGGGTATAGTTCGGTACGCCAGGATGTATTCTTTCTTTATTCCCAGAACTTGTATATTCAGAAGTTGACTTTCTTCCATCAAAGAAGCAAGTCCATTCTTGACAACAACCTTGTTGAGAGTCTCTTTTATTGCTATTTCAACAAAACTAAACTGGCTAATAAATATCTCATTTTCAGGGTTTTCAATAAGTTTCTTTGCGTACGAGGAGAGCCTTACGTTATCTTCTAAAAACCAGATGAGTGCCTGGGTATCCAATAGAAAGCGCATACTTACTGATAGTCTTCCAGGTCATCCAAAGGTTCATTGAAGTCATCAGCCGTCCAGATTTGGCCGGCCAACCGCCCGGCCTTCCGAAGCTTTTTGGGCTGATATTCCGAAATATCTTCTTCCAAAAAAGTAATCAATACCTTTGTTTTTTTGGAAAAAGGGGGTTTCTCATCAAGAAGTACCCTCCCATTGTCGTATGTTCCCTCTATGGTCGTTAGCATGATGATCAACCTGTTTGATATTCGTATGTAAAGATAATTTAATTATCAATTAACCCGAAAAAGATTGCTGCCGTTGTTGGATCGTATCGCCGAAGCGGTTATCTCCAACAACTTTCTGTGAAGCAAGCCGTGGCATTTCAGTACTCCTCTCGAAAATCTGTCAGAAAGCCGAAATCATCCTGACCACCATGATGATACCGGTAGGAGGAGTACCAATAGTCAGCGGGATCCACCGCCAGATTCCATTACTCCTGTAAGGGATTGTTATGTACATAAGTGAGTTTATGCTCGACAATCTTCGCGTCCCACAAATCAACACTCAGTGGATTTCGCTCCCAGAACTGGTACTGCCTGTCCTTCAAATTAACTTCAAAGGTCGATAAAACCTGAGGGTGATGCTTTTGCAGATCGAACTTGATTTGCTGGGCCGTATATTTTCACCCGTCCGTCTTTCGCGAGAAAGCGCATGCTCTCCACGATCAATTGTTTGTACTTATCGGGTTTGAGTAGCTTTTTCCACCAGAGAATGGTGGCCGTAAAAAACTGTATGTACTGAGGGTTCATCAGGGGATGGGTTTGCTAATCATAACTGGTCTTCGAGTCGTTGGAGATAACTCCATAGCCGTCAGGCTAAGGCTAGTAGAATCAAAGATAAGGCTATATTTGCTCTATGCAAAAGGTTGATATAGAGGACATAGACTTAGATACTTGCGGGCTTTCTGATTTGTCTAAATTTTTTGATGATGTGCAATTGGAAAGACTGGGGCGAGAAGTCAGGTTTATCGAGCGCAGCACTTCGCGGATCAGTGCGTGGATGTTTCTGCAACTGAACACCTGCCTGGCGTCTAGTGGCCCGTGGGGTAGCCTAACGGACATGACTGATTCCCTATTTGAAGAATTCGGTGTGCAGATGACCAAGCAATCGCTGGATGAACGCTTCAACTGTTACGCTGTGAAATTCATGAGGAATTGCTTTGAGCAGGTGTTTGAGCGGATAGGGGCTTCGTGGGCCGAGCCCAAAGTGGCGACTTGCGCTTTTGATCGGGTTATTTTGCGGGATGCTACCAGTTTTCAATTGCCGGCTCAACTGGCGGGCTTTTATGAAGGCAATGCGGGGGACACCACTGGAAGTGTCATCAAGATTCAGCAGGAGTATGATCTGCTAACGGGCAGGGTTCTGCGGCTGGACTTGCGCAACGGCAAGGAGAACGACACCCAGTGGCTAAACCTGAGAGGCTTGCCCGTAGCAGGCAACGACCTGCACTTGATGGACCTGGGGTACTACAAGCTTGGGCACCTACGGCACATTGCCCAGCAGGGCGGCTACTTCCTAAGCCGTTACAAGGTAGGCACCAGCCTTTTTAGCAAAGACTTGTTACTTTTTGAGGTCGTCGGTGCAAGTTAATAAGTTGGAGAGTAAGTGCACGGAGTAAACGGGTTGTCGGCCGAGTTAGCACCGGGCGAAGGAACTGGGTGGATATACGTATAGTAGC
>CATMVR010000622.1 GCA_950075905.1 uncultured Persicitalea sp.
GATAAGATGGACTACCTGGTATCAGTGCAGTCGGCCGATCTGATGCTGGCTTCGCGTGCCCACGAACTCGCCGCCAAAGATCCTGATTTCCGGGAGTTTGCCGGAAAAAGCTTTCGGGGCAACATGAACACTACCACCATCAAAACCGCCAAAGGCCGAACTATGATGCTGCAACACGACGTAAGCTCGCCCCGGCCGTACTCGCGCATCCATCTGGTGAGCGGTACCAAAGGCATTGCCCAGAAGTACCCGCTCGAAGGGAAAGAAGGTCGGGGCCGAATCTCCCAAAGCCACGAGTGGGTGTCGGAGGAGGAGTACCGTAAGCTGGAAAAGCAGTACCAGCCCGAAATTGTGAAGCGCATCGGCGAGCTGGCCAAACAGGTAGGTGGCCACGGCGGCATGGATTTCCTGATGGACTGGCGACTGATCGACTGCCTCCGAAACGGCCTGCCGCTGGATCAGGATGTGTACGACGCGGCTTCGTGGAGTGCCATTGCGCCCCTCACGGAGCAGTCGAACGCCCGGCGCTCTACCTCGGTAGATATCCCCGATTTTACACAAGGCGCCTGGAAAACCAACGCGCCCGTGGATATTTCAATGGTGAAGGGAGGGAATACTCGTGTAAAGTCATAAAAAAAATCACCGCAAAGACCGGTACGCCGGTGCGGCAAGGACGCTAAGAATCCTCGCGTCTTTGCGTCTTCGCGCCGGGCTGCCGGTGCAGTTAAAAACATGGAAAAAACAGCTACTATTCCCCCATCCCCCGCCGCCATCATCAAGCCCGCGCGGCTGGCTTCCATCGACGCCCTGCGCGGTTTCGACATGCTCATGATCGCCGGAGGCGGGCAGTTCATCGAGCACCTGGGTGGCAAAACCGGCCTCGTCTGGGTAGATGCCCTGGCGGCGCAGTTTGCGCACCCGGCCTGGCATGGCTTTACTTTTTATGATTTCATTTTTCCACTCTTTCTCTTTCTGGCGGGCACTTCCCTTCCGTTTAGTCTCAGTAGCGGTCTGGCCCGGGGGCTTTCCAAAGGCGAGCTCCTGCGAAAGGTAGGCAAGCGCATGCTGATCCTGATTTGTCTGGGTATTCTGTACAAAAATGCTCCGCTCGATCTCTTTGACCCCGCAAATATCCGCTACGGCAGCGTGTTGGGCCGCATTGGTATTGCCTCCTTTCTCGCCGCGGCTCTTTACCTGCATGTCGGTTCCCGGCAGCGGGTATACGTTGCTGCGGGCATCCTGGTTCTGTACTACCTGGCCTTTGTGCTGATTCCGGTGCCGGGCTACGGCGCGGGCGATTTCAGCTTTGAGGGCAATCTGGCGGGCTGGTTTGACCGGCAGGTGATGCCCGGCCGCCTTTTGCAGCAGACCTACGACGAACTGGCGCTCTTCACCCAGCTACCCGCCGCCTGCCTGGCCATATTTGGGACTTTTGCCGGTGATACCCTGCTGAGCGACCGCAATCAGGCCGCCAAAGTAAAGCGACTGCTCCTGCTAGGGGTGGCGGGCATAGCCCTGGGGCTACTCTGGAATTTCCTGTTTCCCATCAACAAGCACCTCTGGTCGAGCTCTTTTATTTTACTTACGGCGGGTTTGGCGTTTGTATCGCTGGCCCTATTTTACTGGGTTATCGATGTGCAAAACGTCCAGAAATGGGCTTTTTTCTTCGTCGTTATAGGCATGAATTCGCTGGTGATGTACCTGGCCTACCGCTTCGTTGACTTCAACGAGTCGTCGAGGCTGCTCTTTTCGGGTATTTACACATACGCCGCCGAGGAGTGGCACGAAGTATACCAAACGCTGGGGGGATTACTGCTGGCCTGGCTGCTGCTGTATTTTTTGTGGCGCAAACGGGTATTTGTAAAAGTGTGAACATCCTCTCTGCACGGACCTCACTACCAGCCTGATTGATACATTACGAATCAGCAAGTCCAATGATTGCAAAACCCTCCGGAATTTCAGGAGAGGTACGTTATAACACTATCCTTTGACGCGGAGAGAATTACGGGGTAGTTTGTCAAACAACAAAGAGCTCTTATAAAGATACAGCCCAAATGCAAAGCAAATGGGCTGTACAAACTATATCCACACCATTATTTTCGTTTAAAATTATGCAGGTCCCTTACATAGAATTTTTACAGTTGGTATTTCGGAGCAGCATATACGCGCTTAGAATGAAACAGACCGCCGATGCGTATAGCGATGTACGTTTAAAATTACAAACACTCATATTTTATTTTTCCGGTACTGTGTCGCCTATGACACATGCGCAAAATATGACGTTCTTGCCTTTGCTTCATAACCCGGTTTTACCGTCTGGTATGTCAAGCACTTAAAAGTAGGGGGCATCGTAAAAAAATACAGCCAAGCCGCAGGTGCAGCGAGGCTGTATACCATACTATACACACATATTCTTTTTCCAGCAAAACAGGCTACCTAACTCGGGTAGTTTGCCGTATTTGGTCGTTACGCTTTCCATCTGGGGATTCGTAACCTGGAAATATCTTTGTACTATCTTCGTACTCATTTACTTAGTTAGTCCTGTATCACAGCAACTTATCACCCGTATAGCTGATCTTGTTCTAAGGTACCGATGAGAAGCAACTTTCAAATATTCTACTACGTTACCGCGAACATTTAGTTGGAGATGATACCATTCTTAAATTTTCAGGAATGAGAAAAACCATATCCGCTGGGTTTCGCAAACCTGTCTAATCCTTGTGTACTTGTTTCAAAAAGTAGAATCTTTGAAAAAATCTACCAAAATCAAATGCGTGATCTGACTTCTGTGTTTTCCAAAAGTAAGTCAAGAATTGATTCATATCAAGGGGTTACAGTAATTTTTTTTTGTGTTTTTTTATATTTTTTATTTAAAACGAATTTGAACCAACCGTCCATCCCTCGTGCGGATTAAGAATTGACCACGCTATCTGTCACGTCGCCTCATTGAATGCAGTGGATGCGCAAATCCTGGCAATTTGTTCGTCAGAGCAGCACGGGGCGGAGTATTATACGCTCACGCCCATATCGTTACACGGTGTCATGTATACGACAATCCATTTATTCTATCCGGAAAGTACCTTCCCGCTACTGCTTCCTGTCAGGCTCTACAAATATACCGAATTCCATATATCGGTTATACATTTTCAATTTTTTGACCTAATCACGGAAAGTAGCTGCGGGTTAGATCCTTGTTTTTTCCAGATTGCTTAGAAGGTCGGCAAAGCCAACTGATAGACTGGTCAAAATCTGGTGCAAACCATCAATCACCCTTAGGGTATCAGTCGGTATTTTTAAAGACGGACAGACGTATCGTTTTTGTCATATTCCGCCGATCCGCCCCCCCCTATCACCTTTGATTATTCCCTGCCACTACTAGTAAAATCTGGGGTCAGCAAGCTTTGGAAAGTCAAACACCTGTACAGAAATACTGTACCGGCCAGTACCCCGTTATTAAATTTACGGATCATCCATGAGAAACCACCTTCTATTTGTACTCCTTTTTGCCGCCGTCCCCGGCGCTTTTGCCCAAACCACCAGCACCACTTCCGGCAACTATCCGTCGCCCGTGACCTATACCGCCCAGCAGGACCACGCCCAGATG
>CATMVR010000623.1 GCA_950075905.1 uncultured Persicitalea sp.
CCCTATGGGCTAATCTCCTGTTAGTCTATGTTTTACCATCTTTGTCATATCTAAGTAACCTGCCAATGACCCGTTTCAACCGCTTCAACAACCTCACCGGTTGGATTGTATTTGCGATTGCCCTGCTCACCTACGTGCTCACCGTGGAGCCCACCGCCAGCTTCTGGGACTGCGGCGAATTCATCGCCTGTGCGTTCAAGCTGCAGGTACCCCACCCACCGGGTGCTCCCTTCTTTCTGTTGATTGGGCGGCTTTTTTCCATGTTCGCCCTCGGCGACCTCACCCAGGTAGCATTCTGGGTCAATATGGTATCCGTACTTAGCAGCGCCTTCACCATTCTTTTCCTTTTCTGGACCATTACCCTGCTGGGTATTAAACTGATCGGAAAATCGGAAGAAAACCTCACCACCGGCGACATCATCCTGCTGCTGGGCGCAGGCGCGGTGGGAGCGTTGGCCTACACCTGGTCAGACTCGTTCTGGTTTTCGGCCGTCGAGGCGGAAGTCTACGGTATGTCGTCCTTTTTTACGGCCATCGTCATCTGGGCGGTATTTAAGTGGGAGCGTATTGAAGACCCCGCCGCCGAAAACCGCTGGCTTATTTTTATCGCCTACCTGGTAGGACTCTCCATCGGTGTCCACTTGCTCAACCTCGTTACCATTCCGGGCCTGGCGCTGGTGTACTACTACAAAAAATACCAGAAAATCACCTTTTTTGGAGGGCTCATGGCTTTCCTGGCGGGGGGTGTCATCCTGGCTATTATCAACTCGGGGGTAATTCCCGGACTGCCTAGCATGGCCGGAAAATTTGAGATTTTCTTCGTCAATACCCTGGGTCTTCCCTACACTAGTGGTACCATCTTCTTTGTCATTTTGTTTTTGGGTGCTCTGGTGTACGGCATCCGGTACTCGCACCAGAAAGAAAAAGTCATTCTCAATACTGCCCTGCTTTCGCTGGCGTTTGTGCTGATTGGCTACGCCTGCTACCTGATGGTACTTGTACGGGCCAACTACAACCCGCCCATCAACGAGAACAATCCTGACGGTACCCTGAGCTTCGTTTCCTACCTCAAACGCGAGCAGTACGGCAGCCGGCCTTTGCTGTACGGACCTACCTTCGTGTCGCGTCCCATCAGCCAGAAACGCGGCGAACCCCTCTACCGCAAGCAGAATGGAAAATACGAAATTTATGATTACCGTCCTGAGTACGAGTACGAGCCCGGCGCCAACATGCTTCTGCCCCGCATGTATAGTACGCAGGGCAATCACCCGCAGCTCTACCGGCAAATGACCAACCTGGCCGAAGGGCAAAAACCGTCACTGGCTACCAACCTCGGCTTTATGTTTTCCTACCAGATCGGGCATATGTACTGGCGGTACTTTATGTGGAACTTTGTAGGCCGGGAAAGTGATGAGGAAGGCGCTGGCAATCTACTGCCTTTTGACGTAGCCCAGGATTTTCCCTATGCCATTGGCCACAGCAAAGCCCACAACAATTTCTACATGCTGCCTTTCATACTCGGACTGATAGGCATCGTGATCCAATACTTCCGCCGCCGCCGCGACCTGCTGGTGCTGGGTTTACTGTTTTTCCTGACCGGGGTAGCGCTGGTAATTTACCTCACCTCCCCGCCTACCGAGCCCCGCGAGCGTGACTACATCTACGTGGGATCGTTCTATATTTTCTGTATCTGGATCGGCTTCGGAGTAGTGGCCATTGCCGACGGGCTATCGAGTGTACTTAAAAATGCGACCACCCGCGCCGGGCTGGCTACGGCTATTGGTCTGATCGTGCCCGCTCTCATGGGCTTCAAGGGCTGGGACAATCACGACCGCAGCAACCGCTACCATTCCGTTGATTTTGCCAAGAACCTGCTGAACTCCTGCGCGCCCAACGCCATTCTGTTCACGGGGGGAGATAACGATACCTTCCCGCTCTGGTACGTACAGGAGGTGGAAGGCTTCCGCACCGACGTGCGGGTCTGTAACCTAAGCTTGCTGGGTACCGACTGGTACATCGACCAGATGAAGCGGAAGACCTACGAATCGGAGGCACTGCCTATTTCACTCGAACATGACGACTATATGTTCGGAAAAAACGACATCGTACCATTCTACGAGATTCCAGGGGTAAAAGGCGGGATCAACCTGAAAGAGTACATGAACCTGGTAAAGACCGAGAACCGGGCCATTCAGGTACCGCTCACCAGCGGCGATATGACCTCTATTCTACCCTCGTCGGTGTTGTTTCTGCCGGTGAATGTAGATAGCGTACGCGCCATGAATATCCTCAAACCGGATGTGGCCCCCTTCCTGCGGGATTCTATCAGCTGGACTATCGGAAAAAGCGACCTCTACAAGTCTGATCTGATTATGCTGGATATCATCGCTACCAACAACTGGAAGCGCCCAATCTATTTTTCTTCTACGCTTGCCGGATCCAACTACCTGAATCTGAAAGAGTACATGCAGATCGAGGGGTACGCGTACCGCCTGCTACCCGTATATGTACCTAACGCATCTGACGGCTACGTGAACTCAGACCTGATGTATACCAACCTGATGACCAAAATGGCCTGGCGCGAGCTGAACAACCCCGACGTATACTACGACAATACCTATCTGGGCTCACCCGTATTTACGGCCCGTATTGCCTTCCTGCGCCTCGTGGGTCAGCTGATTGCCGAGCAGAAAACGGAGAAGGCCAAAACTGCGCTGAACCGGATTCTTACGGTAATGCCCGATAAGAGCATTCCGTACGATCAGATCTCGGCCAACTATATTCGGCCACTGTTTCAGCTCAAAGAAGACAAGCAGGCGCTGGAAATTGCTGAAACCATGGCCAACCGCGCCAATGAAAACCTCAATTACGTTCGGGAGCACGGTGAGTACAATCAGCGAGACTCCAATGTCGATCTTTACATTCTGCAAACCATTGTGCAGGCCTGCCGGGAATCTGGCAAAGAGGAAGCCGCCAAAAAGTACGAGGCTATCTTTCAGAACCAGATTTCCAACTTCAACGTAATGCCGCAATAGGTTGATTGTGATGGAGAGATTGAGTGATTGAGTGAATCTTTTTTTAGCAGTAATACAATAGCTAAATAAAAAGCCCTTCCGGTAAACTTACCAGAAGGGCTTTTTATTTAGCTATTTTATTGCTGTTCCAATTTCAGGAATGAATAAAAATCATTCCGCGCGGCGTCCGCTATCATTCTATCAATGAAAAAAGTCTTTCATTTTGTCAAAGAAGCCTTTTTCGTTTTTACCCGGTTTGGGTTGGAAATTAGGAGAATCGCGGAGTGCTTCAAGAGTAGCGCGCTCGTCGGAAGAAAGGCTCTGCGGAGTCCATACGTTTACATGAACAAGTTGGTCACCCCGACCGTAGCCGTTTAAATCTTTGATTCCCTTTCCTTTCAGGCGCAGGATTTTGCCCGCCTGCGTGCCGGGCTCCACCGTGATCCGCGCTTTGCCATCGATGGTCGGAATCTCTACTGAGGTACCCAAAGCGGCATCTACAAAACTCAGGTGCATATCAAACACCACGTTGTTGCCGTCGCGTTTGAGCTGCTCATTTTCCTCTTCCTCAATCACA
>CATMVR010000624.1 GCA_950075905.1 uncultured Persicitalea sp.
GATCCACCACGTCGTGCCGCTGGCGTCGCGGACACCGCCGCGGCGGTCGCCGTCGCCCTTCTCGGTCATCGGTTGCACCACCTCGGCCCCCGCCGCGACGGCGCGGTCGAAGGCCGCGTCGGCATCGGCGAGGTAGAGGTGCAGGTTGGCGGGCGGGCCGCCGGGCATTTCGCCCATCATCACCACGCTGTCGCCGATGCGGGTTTCGGCATGCATGATCCCGCCGCCCTCGCGCTCGATGATGCGGAGGTCTTCCGCGCCGAAGACGGCGGCGCAGAAGTCGAGCACCGCGCGGGCATCCTCGACGATGAGATAGGCCGAGACGTCGGGGTAGCCGTCGGGCTTGTGCATGCGTGTTACTCCACGGTGATGACCTTGCGGGCGAGCACGGCCTGGTTGCTGACATCGAGGAAGCGCAGTTCGTAGCTGCCGGGCTCGTCGGGCAGGGTCAGGCTGACCGGCGGTTCGCCGGTGATCTTGACCGCCTCGATCCAGGTGAAGATGGCCTGATCGGCGGCGGCGATGGCGTCAGTCAGGGATAGCGTAGCCGAGATGGCCGCGGTACCTCCCACCAGGGTTTTTAGCGTAGAGCGACGGGATACAAGAGTTTTCATAGGTGTCAGAGTTTATACAGAAGGTGAGAAGCCAGGCTTTGCTGTAAGGCATCAACATGAGACAATTACTGCCTTAACCATTTCACAAAAGCATACTGGTAACTATTCATACTCTGTATGAGCACTGTACACTTACTTTGGAAATTAATTTTCAAAAATGTCACAAGTAGCAAAAAGTGGCACGTCTCTTTCCCTGTAATACCCATTGGGTAGCTTAAAGCTTACTTTTCCATTGCCAGTCAAATACAATCCCTATGAAAAAAACACTTCGGATTTTGCAGTTTACTTCCTGTATACTCTTTTTATGTAAACCATTCAGTCAGGCGCAGTCAAACGCCGAACTCACCATTGATGGTACCCGTATTCTACAAAATGGCACCCCCTTTCCCTTCACCGGCATCAGCTTTTTTAACGCCATCTACAATCCTGCATTTAATAAAAATTCTGCCGGCCGAATCAGGTGGCTCACCAAATTCAATAGCTATGGGATCAATGTATTGCGTATCTGGGGGCAGTGGGACAACAAGCTTGGCTTTGTGGATACCTGCCCGACCTGTACCCTGTATACTCCCGACGGAAATCTACGCGCGGAGCATCTGGCAACCCTCAAAAGTATTATCCGGGATGCGTCAGAACAGCAAATGGTCATTGAGCTGGTGCTATTTGCCCGGGAAAGTTTCAATGACAACATACGCCTGGGTGACCAGGAAGCAGACAGGGCCACCGCCGCAATTACCCGCGAACTGCTTCCCTACCGGAATGTGGTGTTTCAAATCTGGAATGAGCACTCCTACCGGGTACTCGAACACATGAAGACGATCAAATCTATTGATCCCAATAGGCTGGTTACCAATTCTCCCGGCTACGGGGGTGACCTGGGCGATGAGGCCCAAAACAAAGCATTGGATTTCCTCACACCCCATACCAGCAGACAATGGGTGGGTAGGCACTGGGAAGTAGCTCCGCTGGAAATAAAATATCTTATGGGGCGATTTAAAAAGCCGGTCGTAGATGACGAACCCGCCCGCAATGGCACCTCGGAGTTTGGTGGCCCGGCCAGCGCCCCATCCCCTACCGATCAGATTATTCAGATTTTTCAAATATGGCAGGCGGGCGGTTATACAGTCTACCACCACGACATGTTCCAGAAAAACTACGGGCATCCCTCGATCCCCCCGTCAGGTATTCCCGACCCCGAATTCAACCCCTACCACCGGGCAGTTTTTGAATTTTTATCGAAGCGGAGCCGGTATTCCAACTGAATGAATACATTGACAAGAGGCAAGGAATGCCCTGAAAAAGCACTTTATTTATTGCACCTTTTCTGCTTAGCGCGCCCGGTACAGGCTACCGCCGTTGGCAATGGCAAACAGGGCGTTGTTCATCCCTACAAGATGGGTCACACGCGAGTATCCGCCCTCGCCGCCAACGCGCTCGTACTGCCCCTGCGCATTGGTACGGTAGAGCGTACCATTATCTTCCATGCTCCATATAAAATTCCCGTCGCTCATCCAGGATACCGTATTCTCCCAGTCACCGGCTTTGCCCATTTGAGTCCAGCGTAGGGTTTTGGGACTAGTTCGGTATAGAGTACCATTCTCTACGGTCCACAGATACCCTCCGAAAGCCGTCAAAAGTGACGCATTTTCGAAACTACCAGCCTCACCGATCTGGCGCCAGGTTCCGTCCTTACTGGTTTCGTACAAGGTACCGTCCGTTTCTATGCTGTACAGGAAGCCATTGAGGGCTGTCATGGCCACCGTGTTTTTCCAGTCGGCACCCAATTTCTCCCAACGTAGCGTACGGGTATTGGTGCGGTACAGCGTACCATTACCTTCCAGCGTAAAAAGGTATCCATCCAGGCCCACCATTAAAATCAAATCGGTAAAACTACCTTTTTCGGCCAGTTGCTCGTAGCTGCCATTCTGGTCGGTGCGCCAGAGGGTACCATCCGACTCGATGCTGTACAGTGAGCCGTTCATGGCCACCATATCAACGGTATTTTGCCAGTCACCAGATTTGCCAAGTTGTGTCCAGGCGTTACGTTGCGCCAGAGATACCGTATGAAAAAGAAGAACCGCCAGGAAAAGTCCCCCGGCCCGAAGTAGGTTTTGCATGAAACTTAGTTAGGTTAAGAAGTACGAATTGGGGCGCAATGTACCGATATAATTCTCAATTCTATCCAGGAATATACAACAAAAATTTAAGCACAATTACCGGCGTACTACAAACAGAATAGCCCCCGTCACCAGGAGAGGAAAGAGCGGGTCAAGCAGCGAGCCGTCTGTACCAAAAAGCAAGTTGAGCAGGGCTAAACAACTACCACCAATCCCCCAGAGTACCGTAGTAGCCACCGACCAGACCGTCATCTGCTGCCGCACCTCCACAATGCCCATCAGACGATTGACCACCCAAAACAGGCTATCGTTGAAGTAGCTGAAAAACATGGCTCCCATACAGGCAGCCTGAGCAGCCAAAAGCATATTTACACCAGCAATAGAGGCAAGTATCGGGGCGGTAATAGAAGCCGCCGTAATCATGGCTACCGTACCCGACCCCTGAATAAGCCGGACCAGCGTAGCTACGATAAAAGGGATCATCACCGGAGAAATTGGCAAGGAAGCCACTTGCCCGGCCAGTTGGGTACCCGCTCCGCTTTCGCGCACCACCGCTCCAAGGGCACCTCCCGCTCCGGTTACCATCAGGATAATACCTGCCGATTGCAGACCTTCCTCCAGGCGGGCAAGTGTAGTACTTCGATCAAGCTCGGGTACCAGCGTGTATACCGCCAGCAAGGTACTGCACGCCAGGGCAATGATGGGGTTCCCGAAAAATAGTGCTGCCTGTATCAACGGGTAATCCGTGTAGCTTTCGTTGCCCGGAAACTGCGTAAAAGCACCGGCCACTGCTTTCAGAAAAATAAGAACAATAGGAACAATAATGGGCAGCAGCGAACGGCCCAGGCTTGGCAGTG
>CATMVR010000625.1 GCA_950075905.1 uncultured Persicitalea sp.
CAGCCGTTGGCGTGGAACATCGGCAGCGTGTGCAGGTAGACGTCGCGGTCGGAGACCTGCGCGTGCATCGCGAAGGTGACGGCGTTGACCCAGATGTTGCGGTGGGTGATCTGCACGCCCTTGGGTCGCGCGGTGGTGCCGGAGGTGTAGTTGATGCACGCCGTGGCGTTCTCGTCGGGCTCCCACGGCTGCGGCACGGCGCCCTCGGGGGCGTAGAGCAGGTCGTCGTCGCCGATGACGAAGCGGTGCTCGGCGGTGACGTCGGCCAGCGCCTCGTCGAGCTCGGGGTCGACGATCAGCACCCGGGCCCCGGAGTGCTCCACGATGTAGCGCACCTCGTCGGGACGCAGCCGGAAGTTCACCGGCACCAGCACCCGGCCGTAGCCCGAGACCCCGAAGAACGACGTCAGCAGGCGCGCGGAGTTGTGCGAGACGACCGCCACGCGCTCCCCGACCCCGATGCCGAGCTCGTCGAGGCGGGCGGCCTGCCGGGCGGCGATATTGGGCGTATTGGCTTAGCTATCAGTCCGGTAAACCCTAACGTTCTGTTTGCCGTGGTTGAGGCTCCTGATGACAAGGGGGGCATCTACCGCTCGGTAGATCAGGGTGCGAGCTGGGAAAAACGCAATCCGTATTTCACTTCCGGCAACTACTATCAGGAAATTACGTGTGATCCTGGCAACGTAGATCGGATTTACATCACAGATACTTACTACAAAGTGAGCAGTGACGGCGGCAAAACCGTCAGCAACCTGGGAGAATTGAATAAGCATATCGACAACCACTGCATCTGGGTTGACCCGAAAGACGGGGACCACCTACTGGTAGGCTGCGACGGGGGTATCTACGAAACCTGGGACTTTGCCAAAACCTGGGATTTTAAGTCCAACCTGCCCGTAACGCAATTCTATAAAGTAGCCACCGACAATGCCTACCCTTTTTACGGAGTTCACGGCGGTACGCAGGACAACCTGAGCCTGGGTGGCCCCAGCCGCACGACCTCGGCCAATGGCATCGTGAACGCCGACTGGTATGTGACCTCCCTGGGCGATGGCTTCGAAACCCAGGTAGACCAGTCCAACCCTGACCTTATTTACGCCCAAAGCCAGTACGGCGGCCTGGTACGGTTCGACCGCAAAAGTGGCGAGTACCTCTCTATCAGGCCAGTGGAGCTGGAAGGTCAGGAGGCCGTGCGCTGGAACTGGGATGCCCCGCTGCTCATCAGCCAGCACAGCAACGCCCGCCTGTACAGTGGCTCCAACCGTGTGTACCGCACCGACGACCGGGGCAACTCGTGGACCATCATCAGCCCCGACCTGAGCCGGCAACTGGATCGTAACAAGCTGGAAGTCATGGGGCGCGTGTGGTCGGTGGATGCCATTGCCAAAAACGGAAGCACCGATATCTACGGTCAACTTACTACCATCGCGGAGTCCAAATTTGACCCTGATCTGCTGTGGGTAGGTACCGACGATGGTTTGATTCAGCGGACGACGGACGGTGGTAAAACCTGGCAGAAGTTTGACAACCTGCCGGGTGTGCCGAAGAACACCTACGTACACCAGATTATTGCGTCGCTGCATGACAAAAACATCGCCTACGTCTGCTTCAACAATCACCGCGACGGCGATTTTAAGCCTTATGTACTCAAAACTACCGATGGCGGCAAAAACTGGAAGTCCATCCAGTCGAACCTGCCGGCGCGGGGTAGTGTGTATACCGTGGCCGAAGACCACGAAGACCCCGATCTGCTTTTTGTGGGTACGGAGTTTGGCGTGTTTTTCACCACCAGCGGTGGACAAAGCTGGATTCAATTGAAGGGAGGACTACCTACCGTTGCCGTGCGGGATATTGAAATCCAACGCCGGGAAAACGACCTGGTACTGGCTACTTTCGGCCGGGGCTTCTACATTCTGGACGATTACTCGCTCTTGCGCAAACTCAAAAAGGAAAATTTTGACAAAACCGCCCAACTGTTTCCCGTCAAAAAAAGCCTGATGTACGTGGAGCGCTACCCGCTGGGCCTGCGCGACAAAGGGCACCTGGGCAGTAGCTACTATACCACCCCCAACCCACCCGTGGGGGCGGTGTTTACGTACTATCTTAAAGAAGACATAAAAACCCTCAAAGAAAAACGGCAGGAATCAGAAAAAGCGATGCTGGGCCGGAAGCAGAGCGTGTACTACCCCAGCATTGACAGCCTGCGCCTGGAAGACAATCAGCCTGATCCCTACCTGTTGTTTACGGTGATGGATAAGGAAGGCAAGGTAGTACGGCATCTGAAAGCGCCCGCCAAAAAAGGCCTGCACCGACTAGTCTGGGACTTTCGGTACGGTACGCCCGCACCCGTCCAGAACCGCTACACGCCCCAGCCCGACCAGCTTTTTGGCAGTGCCGAAACCGGCTATATGGCCGCGCCGGGGCAGTATACGGTAGCTATGGCCAAATACGAAGACGGTACCCTGACCGAATTGACCGGTCCGGTGGCTTTTGAGTGCATTTTGCTGGATCAAAGCAGCCTACCCCTCAACCCGGCCGACAACGTGGCCTTTAACCGCAAGGCCGCCGAACTGCGTAAAGCTGTAACGGCCGCCAGCGACCTGCTGGGACGGATGGATACCCGCCTGAGTACCCTTGGTACGGCCATTCTGGATATGCCAGCTCCGGCCAAACCGCTACTGGAAACGACCTACCGGCTCAATCAGGAGTTCCAACGACTGAAAACCGCCTTGAATGGTGATAATACTCTGGCCCAAAGGCAATTCGAAACCCTGCCGGGCATCAGCAGCCGCATTGCGGATTTCACCTCCTCCATGAATAGTACCCTGGCTCCCGTCACCCAAACCTACAAGGATTCTTACACGCTGGCCGCGAAGCAGTTTACGACTCTGTTGCAGGATTTGAAGAAAATGGATCAGGAGATTTCGACCCTGGAAAAGACCCTCGAAATCAACAACGCGCCCTACACGCCGGGCCGTTGGCCCGAGTGGCAGGAGAATTGAGGTACCCCTTTTTGAGAGAGCATTTTCGTACGCTATCGACCCATTTTATACAGAATTGACTGAGCCCGGCCCTGCCGGGCTCAGTTTTTTACTCGCTCAAAAAAAAGTATATTTGAAAAAAACAGCGCATGATATGGAACCTATCACCGACAAAATTCCTGAAAACCTGCTCTACGAAGAATTCGGCGGACGGAAGTATTACCGCCGGGGGTATCGTCAGGTACTATTAGGGCTAAAAAAAGAAAGTGAAATCATAGGGAATAGTTTTTTACAGGGCCTTATTGCACAGGCCGTCGTTGGCTATCTTAAATCAGCTTTACCCAAAAAAGAATACTGGACGCCAACCAATGAGGTAGGGCTCTGTCTTAATCATGAGGATAATTTGGCGAATGATATTGTGATTGTAGAAAAGAAAGCCTTTTCTAACCCTACCTCTCTGAATTACAGTAACATTCCCCCCAAATTCATCATCGAAGTTGATATCAAAATAGATCCCAAGGATTATTCAGATGACCCTCCTGCGGGCTCTGAAATGGCCTACATGGTGCAGAAATCTGAGAAACTAATCGAATTTGGCGTGGGGGG
>CATMVR010000626.1 GCA_950075905.1 uncultured Persicitalea sp.
CCCATGGTGTTCTACGAGTCGCCCCACCGGCTGCTCAAATCCCTCGAACAGTTTGCGGAGTACTTCGGTGCCGATCGGCAGGCCAGTGTATCCCGGGAATTGACAAAACTTTATGAAGAAAACGTACGAGGTACATTACAGGAAATTATTACTTACTTTGCCGAAAAAAGCATCAAAGGTGAAATCGTTATCGTCGTGGGCGGCAAACCCCAATAAAATAGTGCAAATACTTACACGTAAGGCCACCCGCCTGGTGGCGATCGGCCTGTTGGTTTTTCTCTGGTCTTCTGCTTCGGCGCAGCTTACGCTGAGCCCGCAGGCAAAAGTGAGTCTCATTACCGTGGGTCCCGGCCAGGAGTTGTATTCGAGCTTTGGACATAGCGCTTTGTGGATTTACGACCCGGTATACCAGCTCGACCGGGCGTATAGCTACGGGACGTTTAGTTTCGAGACCGGGAATTTTTACGTAAAATTTCTGCGCGGTACCCTACCCTACACCATCTCGGTCAATCCGTTGATGCCACAGTTTTATTACTGGCAGCAGGAAAACCGCTCCGTTCAGGAGCAGGAACTTAACCTCTCGGCCGCCCAGAAACAGAGTCTCTATGAATACCTGGAAACTAACCTGTTGCCACAAAACCGCGAGTATCAGTACAAGTTTTTCTATGACAACTGCTCCACCCGTCTCGGCGACGCCGTGCAGGCGGCCTGTGGCGACAGCCTGCTGTACCCCGGCTACGTGCGCGATACGCTTAGTTTTCGGCAGTGGATTGACCGCTACGCCCACGTGCAGAAACCCTGGGCCGATTTCGGCATGGACCTGGCCATCGGTGCGCCTTCCGACGACATCGCAACGCCCCGGCAGGCTACTTTCCTGCCAGACAACCTGAGCATTGCCTTTACCGACGCCCGCATCATTACCAGCGATACGCTTTTGCCCCTGGTACTATCTACCCGCGATCTGTACGTGGCCACTCCCGGTGTCGGGGCGTCTGAGCTGACACCCACGGTGTTTTTCTGGGTACTGGCGGCATTGGTCTTGCTCTACACCTTCTGGCAAATGCAGAAAGAACGACTCAGCTTCACCTTCGATAAGATCCTCTTTACCATCGTTGGCCTCACTGGCTGGCTCATCGTGCTGCTCTGGTTTGGTACTAACCACGGTGTCACAAGCTGGAATTACGATATTCTCTGGGCTATGCCACTCTGGGTACCGCTCGTGTTCCTGTTTTCCAGGAGCCACAAGCCGGCCTGGTTCCAGTTTTTCCTGCTCTTTTACGGGCTTTTGCTGCTGTTTGCTACCGGAAATCTCCTCAAACACAACTATGTGCTCATCCCCATCCTGGTCATTCTGATTGCCCGGGTATACTACATCAACAACTCGCTGGCCAGCATCAAGGCCAACAAAAAAAGAATTCCCCATGAATCTTGAAGCGCTCACCACTCAAACTATCGATATTGTAAAACAGGCCTCTGCCTTCATACAGAAGGAAGCCCTGCTGTTCAGGCTGGACAAAGTGGAGTACAAAGACGTGAACAACCTGGTGTCGTACGTTGACAAAGAAGCCGAGAAGCTTCTGGTTGCTGGTTTGAGCGCTTTACTCCCCGAAGCCAGTTTTATCACCGAGGAAGGTACCACCGGTCAGGCCCCTAACCCCGATGCCCTCAACTGGATCATCGACCCCCTGGATGGAACCGCCAACTTTGTGCACGGCTTGCCCGTATACTGTGTAAGCGTGGGGCTGGCCCGGGGTACTGAGCCGCTGATTGGGGTTATTCATGAACCCAACCGGGACGAGCTGTTCTACGGCTGGCAGGGCGGTGGAGCCTGGTGTAACGGAGAGCGCCTGCACATCTCAAAAGCCACAAAGCTCAGTGAAAGCCTCCTGGCAACGGGTTTTCCCTACTACATTTTTGACAAGCACGACCGGTACATGAAAATCCTGGAAGTGCTCATGCGTAAAACACACGGCCTGAGGCGTATGGGAGCTGCGGCCGTAGACCTGGCCTACGTAGCCGCCGGGCGGTTCGAAGCCTTTTATGAGTACAATCTCAACTCCTGGGACATGGCGGCCGGCGTATTGCTGGTAAAGGAGGCGGGAGGCATTGTAACCGATTTCTCCGGTGGAGAAAACTACCTCTTTGGTGGAGATGTTGTAGCGGGCTGTCCCGCCCACGCAGAACTGATCGAAGTAATTAAGGAAATTTTTTAGATATTTGAATAAAATCAGCTACTTTGGATAGCCAAAAGCATGTATAAATATATCCAGCATGGTTTAGTGCATCTAATGTATCATTAAAACTTGTTTATGCCCCATTTTTTACAGCTCGATACCTTTCATTCCGACTCTGGCAATCTTACGGTTTTTGAAAAACTGATGCCGGGTACAATCAAGCGGGTATTTTACATATACGGAGCCGGGCATATTCCCCGTGGCGGGCACCGACACCACAAAACCTGGAATGCACTGATATGTTTTCATGGCAAGTGCCGGGTCTATGTCAATAACGGAAAAGAAGAAAAGGACTACTGGCTTGATCGCCCCAATCTTTGCCTGATTTTGGAACCCGAAGACTGGCATACGATGGAAAACTTCTCCGACGACGCCATTCTGCTGGTTTTATCCAATGAGTACTACGACGTCGATGACTATATTGACGAACCTTACACAAATACTGATCCAGCCCAGTCTGTCAACAGCCCTCTAAGCAAATAACAGCCTCACAAGCAGAACTGGCTCGTGATTACCAGCCCAACCACTACTTTCATGATTCCATTTCTGGATTTGAAGCAGATCAATGTACCCCACGAAACTGCTATTCAGGAAGCTGTACAGCGGGTAGTAGCCTCAGGATGGTATGTGCTTGGCAACGAACTGCAGCAATTCGAAGAAAGTTTTGCCCGGTACTGCGGGGCAGCCCATTGCGTGGGTGTGGCCAATGGCCTCGATGCCCTGCAACTGATCCTTATGGCCTACGATTTTCCAAAAGGCAGTGAGGTACTTGTACCCGCCAATACATACATTGCCTCGGTGCTTTCGATCAGTTTTCTGGATCTCGAACCGGTATGGATAGAGCCCGACCTGTATACCATGCTGCTTAACCCAGATCTTCTTGAATCAAGGATCACTGAAAAAACAGTAGCTATTCTACCTGTACATTTGTATGGGCGTAGCTGTGACATGACAGCCATTGAGCAGATTGCCCGCCGCCACCAGCTGAAAGTCATCACGGATGCCGCCCAGGCGCACGGTGCCTGCCATCGGGGAGCCAAAGAAAAGATCATTGGTGATGCGGCGGCGTTCAGCTTTTATCCTACCAAGAACCTCGGCGCCCTGGGCGATGCCGGCGCGGTGGTCACCAACGACGGGGCGCTTGCGGAAAAAATCCGGTTTTTGCGCAATTACGGCTCTGCCCGCAAATATGTCAATCAGTACCAGGGCATCAACAGCCGTCTCGACGAAATGCAGGCGGCGATCCTGAACGTGAAGCTACCCCGCCTGGATACTGAAAATATCCGCCGCCGGGACATAGCCCGGCAGTACCTCCGGGGCATTACACTTTCTGAGCTCACGCTTCCACCA
>CATMVR010000627.1 GCA_950075905.1 uncultured Persicitalea sp.
GAAAAAGGTTTTGATCAATTCTCTTCAATCATCAGATCCCGAAACTCCACCTGCGCTACCCCGCCCGAGTGAATCTGCACGGCGATAACGCCTTTGCGGGGGATGGAGGAATCAGTTTCGGTATAGTCGCAGGTCTTGACGCCATTGATGTACAGCTCGTGGCGATTGCTGATGCAGCGCACGATGTAGCTATTCCAGCCGTCCTCTTTCAGCACGTGGCGCAGCGTACTCAGGTCGCCGCCAGCTAGCTTACCCCGGCGGTGCTCGTCGTAGATATCTCCCCAATAGCCATTGCCAATATCGGCCTGGTACCCTACCATTTTACCATCCTTGATAATCGATCGGTACTGAATCCCACTATTGATCATACCGGTTTTGGGGTCGCCTGTCAGACGGAACAGGCACCGGAACTCAAAGTCCTGGTACTCCTTCTCGGTATACAGGTAGGTGTTGGTGGGTATCTTGTGGACGCCGTCGCCACTCCGAATGGTACTATCGGCCACGAACCAGTCCTTCATTTTGGCCGGGTCAACAGTTTTCCAGCCTTTCAGGGTTTTTCCGTCAAACAGAGATACGGCTTTGGGCGAAACCTGAGCGTGGGCGGGCAGCAGGGCAGAGGCGAGGAGTGTCAACGCAAGGAATGGGTACCGGAAATTTCCAGATAGGATTGATTTCATGAAGTCTAAGGATAAAGTCCTACTAGTCAAAAGGATTTTGTATGGGAAAGTAAGGGAAGAACGCCGGTACTTCTACTCACCCGCGCCGGGGATATTCCGGTAGGTTCGCTCGCAGGAGTTTCGGTTGTTGAGGCTGTATCCGCTGGTGGGGCGTTGGGTGACTACGGGAAATGGGGGCTAAGCGATGCCAAATTTAACCGTTTCGATCTGCCTTTTTAGGAGTATAAAACCGTACCTTTAATCTCTATTTTCTAACGAACAATTTTGTTTAAAAAAGGCTTTTCAAAAAGCACATGCGTAACGTAGTCAAATTCATGAATCTCAGAAAACTATCCCGATCAAAAAGCCTCCTATACACGCTGGGGGCGGGTATTATCATTTTTTCCTGCGCCAAAATGGCCCCGACGGGTTCGCTGGGCTCCTCGGTACCTACCGCGCCCGACGCGCTGCAGGTGATTAAGGAAGACGCTGCTACCGCCCGGGCCAAGGCAAAGGAAGTCAGGGAGAGCGTGTCCCTGAAGCTGGCCGATGGCCTGAAACTTGACCTGTGGGCTACGGACTCGCTGGCTCCCGACCCCATTGCCATGTCTATCGACGATCAGGGGCGGGTATACCTGACGCGTACCAACCGGCAGAAGAACTCGGAGTTTGACATCCGAGGCCACCGCGACTGGATGACGCCTTCTATTGCCCTGCAATCGGTGGAAGATCGCCGGGCGTTTCTGCGCAAGACCTTTGCTCCCGAAAAAAGTGCCGAAAACGAGTGGCTCAAAGACCTCAACGAAGACGGCTCGCACGACTGGCGCGACCTGGCCGTGGAGAAAGATGAGGTATGGCGGCTGGAAGATACCGACAACGACGGCATGGCCGACAAGTCGACGCGCATCCTGAGCGATTTCTTTGAGGAAGTATCCGACGTAGCCGGGGCGCTGCTGGTGCGGGCCAAGGATATGTTTGTGGGCATTGCCCCCGATATGTGGCGCTTGCAGGATACCAACGGCGACGGTATTCCGGACAAGAAAACCTCCATCAGCCACGGCTACGGCGTGCACATCGGCTTCGGCGGGCACGGCATGTCGGGCGCGGTAGAAGGCCCCGACGGGCGCATCTACTGGGGCATCGGCGACATCGGTGCGCAACTGACCGACGTCGACGGCAAGAAGTACAACTACCCCAACGAAGGCGTGATTGTCCGCTCCAACCCTGACGGCAGCAACTTCGAGGTGTTTGCCGCCGGCCTGCGCAATACCCACGAGTTTGTGTTTGACGAGTACGGCAACCTCATCACGGCCGACAACGACGGCGACCACCCCGGCGAGAGCGAGCGGCTGGTGTACATCGTAGATGGTCACGATGCGGGCTGGCGCGCCAACTGGCAGTACGGCAAGTACACCGATCCCAAAAACAACAGCTACAAGGTGTGGATGGACGAAAACATGTACAAGCCCCGGCAGGCCGGACAGGCTGCCTACTTCCTACCGCCCATCATGAATTTTCACAACGGTCCTACCGGCATGGTGTACAACCCCGGTACCGCCCTGGGCTCCGACTGGAAGAATAAGTTTTTTCTCGTAGAGTTTGTGGGTAACCCCGCCCGCTCGCCCATCTGGTCGTTTGGCCTCAAACCCAAGGGCGCTTCGTTTGTGCTCGACGGGGAGAAAAATATCCTGAACGGTATTCTGCCCACGGGTATCCGCTTTGGCCCCGATGGGGCGCTCTACGTAGCCGACTGGCTCAATGGCTGGGATACTAAAAACGCCGGACGCGTATGGCGGCTGGATGTTACCGAGAACAAGAACGATATGCAGGCCCTGCGCCAGCAAACCCAGCGCCTGATGCAGCTCGACTATGCCACCCAAAGCGAGGGCGCGCTCTACGAACTGCTGCTGAATCCTGACATGCGTATCCGGCAGAAAGCCCAGCTCGAACTGGCCTCGCGCGGACAAAAGGGCGCGGCGGAGTTTAGCCGGGCCATTGTGCAAACGGAAAACCAGCTGGCCCGCGTGCATGGCGTGTGGGGTCTTGGCCAATTGGCCCGGGAAAAGAAATCGTACGCCAGTCCGCTGCTGGCTTTGCTGAAAGATAAAGACCCCGAGATCGTGGCCCAGGCGGCTAAGGTACTGGGCGACGCCGCCGTTCCCGAAGCCGGACCCCTGCTGGTACCCCTGCTGAGCAGCTCCGAACCCCGCGTGCAGTTTTTTGGCGCGCAGGCTATCGGTCGGGTAGGCTACAAGGAAGCCGTACCGGCGCTGCTGAAAATGATCGAAGCCAATGCCGATGCGGACCTGTATCTGCGCCACGCGGCGGTTGTAGCCCTCACACGCCTTAACCAGGTAGAGCCGATCATTGCCCTGGCCAACCACCCCAACAAGTCGCTGCGCCTGGCCGCGGTACTGGTGCTGCGCCGCTGGGACAACGAGAACGTGCGCCTTTTCCTGAACGACAAAGACGAGTACATCGTGGCCGAAGCCGCCCGCGCCATCAACGACGACGAGTCCATTCCGGCGGCACTGCCTGCGTTGGCCGCTACGCTGAAAGAGACGCGCTTTACCTCGGAGCCGCTGCTGCGCCGGGCCATTAACGCCAGCCTGCGGGTAGGCGGTGACGCGCAGCTGGATGCCCTGCTGGATTTCGCCAAGCGCAAAAATGTGAGCAGGGAGTTGCGCGCGGAGGCACTTGCCACGGTGGGCACCTGGGCTGATCCCTCGGTTCTCGACCGCGTGGATGGCCGCTACCGGGGTGTCATCAAGCGCGACGCGGCGGCAATCCGAGCCAAAGTACAGCCCGATGTGGCCGTCCTATTGCAGGACGACCAGCCCGAGATTCTGATTGCCACGGCTGAAATGCTTGCCAGCCTCGGCATTAGCGCTTACAATCCCA
The DNA here is from genome assembly GCA_950075905.1 of uncultured Persicitalea sp. GTDB lineage: Bacteria > Bacteroidota > Bacteroidia > Cytophagales > Spirosomataceae > CATMVR01. The sequence goes on from CATMVR010000627.1 coordinate 3,558, forward strand.
AACTGGCACCCCTGCTCAACGACAGCA
>CATMVR010000628.1 GCA_950075905.1 uncultured Persicitalea sp.
CGTTCACGCGAGGTGACTCAAGCTGCATCTTCAGAGGTGAAGGGAGCTTGAAAAATTAACAAAAGCTCCCCAAAGTATCATGGCAAAGACTGGCTGTACTTTGGTGCTATTTCCTTAGAAAATTTCCTCTTTTCCAACCTTTGGAAAGTAATGACATTTTCACGCCATGGCTTTCGCAAAGCCAACGGATTCTCTAAACATCTGGGGCGATACCTCGGCGTGATTCTTGAAAAAGCGGCTGAAATAGTACTCATCCGGGTAGCCTAGCTCCCAGGCAATCTGTTTCACGGGCTTGTCGGTCAGGTATAGCTCGCGCTTGGCCTCGATCACGATGCGTTCGGAAATCAGATCGGTGATAGTCTTGTTAAAATGGGTTTTAGTGATTTTAGACAATGCCTTGGGCGTAATATGCAGCAGTTCGGCATAGTCGCTGGCGGAGTGCCTTGACTTGAAGTGCTGTTCGATTGAGTCTTTCAGGTTCTGCAAAATTATAGGTTCCTTTTCTCCGTCATATCGGGCTACTTCTTCTGACTGTTGATCGGCTTTAAGCCGGGAGGCCGTGATGAGAAAGATTTTGAGGTAAGATACCAGCAAGTCATGGTGTGCCAGGGCCGGAGTCTGCATCTCGTCTTTAATTTGAGTAACAACATGCCCGAAGGTCCGTTGCCCGGCTTCATCTACCTGAATGTAGGGCGGTTGATAGATATTGTTGAAAAGCAGGCCGTGGCAGGCAACTTCTTTGTGGTGCTTATGGATACAAAAAAAATCAGGGTGAAAATGGATCACTGTGCCCTGTACCTCCGGTTCGAGCTGAAAAAGAAAGGGCTGGTAAGGCGAAAAAGCAAAAAGCATCTGATCGGTGACGGTATAGACCGAAAAGTCGGCCCGAAGCGTTCCTTTGCCCTTGTGAATCCAGATGAGGGAGTAGTAATTAAGCCGCTGAAGGTGATCATAGCAGCCATTATCTTCAAAAGAGAATAGCTTAAAGGCTAGATGACCGTTTTGTTGATTAATGAGGGTATAAGCGCCTGGATTGGTCATGCAGATGGAGGGTTAGTGTAACTTGCGTTCATGTTCTTCAATGGCCAGGTCGTTGATACTGGCGTAGCGCTTTGCCATTAGTCCGTTTTCGTCAAATTCCCAAAGTTCATTGCCATAGCTGCGGTACCACAGCCCGGCGGCATCGTGCCATTCGTATTCGAAGCGAACCGCCATGCGGTTTTTATGAAAACCCCATAATTCTTTCCTGAGTTTATAATCCAGCTCTTTTTCCCATTTTTTTGTCAGAAATACCTTCACTTCCTCCCGTCCGGTGATAAAATCCGTCCGATTTCGCCATTCGGTATCCACAGTATACGCCAGGCACACCTTGTTTGGGTCACGAGTATTCCAGGCGTCTTCAGCCATTTGCACCTTGATCAGCGCGGTTTCTTCGGTAAAGGGAGGTAGGGGATGTTTATGTTCGGATGTCATGTTTGGGTCAGAATAGGTATGTAAAAAATGGTCAGCCTGGTCCGGAAAGGTACTCAGACTGACCGGATACGTTAGGATAAGGCCGGAGCCAGGGGGAAATCTACCGGGATTTGCGTGAGGTTGTGCAGGTAGTTCATGGCGGTTTTTTCGCTCACCTGCAATATTACATCTACCAAATGGCCCTTGGTATAGCCCTGGGCCAGGAAACTACCCACCTTGTCAGGGGAGGCGTTGCCACGGGTTTCGGTAATTTCGGCCGCCAGCTCAACGAGGGCATTCAGTTTGGGATTATCGCTTTGGCCCCGGCGTAGATCCAGGATCTGTTCATCGGTAAAGCCATTCATTTTACCGAGTACGGTATGAGCGCTCTGGCAATACACGCACCCATTGATCTGACTTACCACCAGGTTGACCGCTTCTTTTTCGCGGTTTGAAAGCGAAGATTTGGCATTCTGATAGGCCAGGTAGCGGCTCAGTCCGTGTTCCGAATAGCCAATGGTTGCGTAGAGATTGGGAACAAAGCCCAGGGCCTTTTGCAGGTTATCAAATAGCGCCTGATTGTCAGGAGCTACTTCATTCCGCGTGGGTACGGTGAAAGAATACGGCGTAGTTTCAGATAGATTTTCCATGTTTCTTGTTAATTTGTTATTGCCTGTCGTTATTGACTTTGCAAAGGTGGCAGCAAACCAGGCGGCAGAAAATGGAGGATCAGCGCATAGGAATGGACGATTTTCCCGTTCCCGGAGATTTATTCAATTAGCATAGCGCAGCGTACATCGAATCAATTTTTTGAAAGCCAATAATCCGACTGATGTCTATTCTCCGAAATCGAATCCATTACTTATTCCTGATCATCGGTACGATCGGACTGGGCCTTGCTTCCAGGGCGGGCTTTATCCCCCAGGGTATCTATCCCTACCTGGGTGACGTGCTTTATGCATTGATGATCTACTTTCTGATTGGATTTCTGCTGCGGAGAGTACCTTCGCTCACGGCAGCGGCGCTGTGCGTAGCGATTTGTTACTCAATTGAATTGAGTCAATTGTACCAGGCCGCCTGGATCAACGAAATCAGGAGCACCAGGCTGGGCGGGCTTATGTTGGGTTTTGGGTTTCTATGGAGTGATTTGGTTTGCTATCTTACGGGGGCACTCATAGGGGTTGGGCTGGAATACATCTTCATAAAAAAGGCATAAACCGGGATTTGAGAAATTCCGGCTTTCAAAAACGAATAAAAACCTCTCTTTTCCTGCTTTCTATTACCAAAAGCAGGAAACCTCAAACCAACCCCCATGAAAAACCGCTCTTTGCTCTTTCTATTACTGGCCCTGTGCCTATCTCTAAACCTCGCCCTGGCGCAGCCCGTAGAGCGCTACGTAAAAGTGATTGTGGCCCCCGACCGCGCCGACTGGTCCTACAAGCCGGGCGACAAAGTGAAGTTTACGATCAGTGTGCTGCGTAGTGGCAATCCGGTCAAAAATGCCTCGGTACGCTACGAAATCGGGCCCGAGAAAATGACCCCTATCCTAAAAGAAAGCAAAACCCTTCCTGGTGGCACGCTGACCCTGGACGGAGGTACCCTTAAAGCACCCGGCTTTTTGCGGTGCACGGCCATCGCCACCGTCGACGGCGAGGAGTACCGCGGGCTGGGGACGGCCGGATTTGCTCCCGACCAAATTGAACCCACGGTGGCTAATCCGGCCGAATTTGATACCTTCTGGACCAATGCTAAGGCAGATTTGGCCAAAGTGCCTATTGACGCCCGCCTGACGCTGATCCCCGAGCGCTGCACCGAAACGGTAAATGTGTACCATGTAAACCTGCAGAACCACCAGAATTCCCGCCTGTATGGCATACTGGCTATGCCCAAAAAGGAAGGGAAATACCCCGCTCTGCTGCATGTGCCCGGCGCGGGAGTACGACCTTACTACGGTGACATTGCCAATGCGGAAAAGGGAATTATTACTTTACAAATCGGCATTCATGGGGTACCCGTTACGTTGGATCCCGCTGTGTACGACAACCTTCGCTACGGAGCCCTGAATGGCTACCAGAATTACAATCTGGACGACCGGGACCGGTTTTACTACAAGCGCGTGT
>CATMVR010000629.1 GCA_950075905.1 uncultured Persicitalea sp.
CCGGCAAACAGGCAATATGGTTTGTCTGGTACAAAACCACCTTTGCCCCCCGTGTTGGTAACCCGTACCACCAGCAGGTTTTTGCCGGGTTTTAGGACGTCGGCCGGAAGCTTGTACCGGCGTTGGGGGTACTGATACGTTGTTCTTCCAACAAGCTTGCCATTGATGTACAGTTCATCCGCGTCAACGATCCGTCCCAAAAAAACAGTGGCCGGCTTGCCAGCCATCGAAGCAGGCACGTCAATTTCCCGGCGGTACCAAACCACCCCGTTTAAATCTTTGATACCCTGGTCCTCCCAGTAGCCGGGAATGTTGATCGGACGCCAGCCTTTGGGAACATACGAGGGGTCATACCATTTTGGGGTACCCTCCATGCCCAAATCGACGGGCGCTGCGGGGCGGGGGGTAGTTTGCGGGGGGCGCTGGTTGAGACGATTGACGTAGGCCGTATCCTTGTTTTTTTCCACCGTAGCGCTTAGGTTGGCAAAGTCTTTCAAGCCTTCCTCGCTGATCCAGGCTTCGATGGGAGTACCGCCCACACTGGCGTTGATGATCCCGACGGGTACCTTATATTTCAGGTGAATTTTTTTGGCAAAAAAGTACGCAACCGCCGAGAATGGGCGTACCTCTTCGCCTATGGCGGCTTTCCACTGGCCCTGCGGCAGCTCCTCCTGCGGCCCCTGCAAGCTGGTACCTGTGGGCACCAGAAACTGCCGGATCTGGGGGTATTTGGCTTCCTTGATTTCCTGGGCGTAGGTAACATCGTGAATATTCATCTGATGCACCATGTTGCTTTGCCCGCTGCAAAACCACACGTCACCCAGTAGGATATCCCGAACCGTCTGTTTTGTCTTGCCCGCTACCTCCATGGTATACGGGCCGCCAGCCGGAAGCGATGGCAGGCCCACCTGCCACTTTCCGGATGGGTCGGTAGTGGTTTTGTACCGTTTGCCCAGAAAGCTTACCAATATTTTTTCGCCCGGACTTGCCCATCCCCAAATTTTCAGGGGGACATCCCGTTGCAGCACCATGCCGTCGCTGATCAATTTGGGAAGTCGAAGCTGGGCCTGGGCGGTCAGACTGATGATTACGAGTAGCAGTAGAAGCGTAGCTTTTTTCATGCGTAGTAAGAAAGTATGCGAACTATTTATTGACAGGCTGGTGATAAAGGGTTTCTTCGGGACCAAGATAACTTTTTTCCTGTGGCCCAAATTGCACCACCAGTTTTTGAAGTACCACCCCGGGGGTCACCATCCAGTAGCGGAGGGTATGCCTGCCTGGACGGTTGAGCGAGTGGGAGCTAGTTTTGATAATAATATTTTCGGCGGCCCACTTGTTCCAGATACCCCGGTCGCTGGTTTTGTCCTCCTTGTTCAGGCTGATCAGCTGGGGAGGGCCGTCGTCAACCGAGATGGCGTATTGCAGTCCGTCTTCGGTGCCGTAGTAGTTCAGGGTTGGTGAGAAGTAGGCATTGATTGACACATCGCCTTCCCCATAGGTATAAAACTCGTACTGCAGGTGAGGGGTGGTACCACCGGGAGTCTGCAAGGAGGCCGTCACCGGAAACGACGTGATGGCTGAACCCGTCCGGCCGTGGTCTGGGAGTACTTTCCAGGTAATGCCGTTGGTTTCGATAGCCCGGGTATAGTGATCTGCCCCAATTGATACGCCCCGGTATTCATCCTGGTAAAAAACATTACCCGCTGCCGTAGCTGGTACTTCGGCCCGCCGGTCGGTTTTGGTAGGTACCTCGCTGCGCACTACCACCGAATCGGCCGGCAGGTACCGGACGGCCGGCATTTTTTGCCGGTCGGGTTGCTGCCAATAGGTATACCCGATATGAGTCTGACTCATGAGGTGGTTCCACTTTCCATTATTCAACTGGTGATACTGCACCGTCAGCAACGAATCTGCCTCGTACCGCTTTTTGGCCTCCTCGGCGTGCTTGTTGGTTACTGCCCAGCGGTTCTGGTGGGCTTCCCTGTTTAGTGCCACGTAGAAGTACATTTCGTACAAATTGGCGCAGGCACTGATGGGATGCAATACCAGCTGGAAGTAGGCATCACGGTAGTTGGCGGGGAGCTGGGCGTTTACTTCCCTGGCCTTTTTCAGCAAATCCGTGTATTCGGCCATGACCCGCTCCCACTCACCGGAAGCCAGGCTGTACGTGTTGGCATCCAGTAACTCGGGTTTGCGGCGGGCGTTGATTTTGGCGTAACTGGCCAGTAAATTGGCAATGTCCTTGGCGTAGGTAGGCCCAAACTGAGCGGTGGCCCAGCTTTCGGTATAGGCTGTGAGGTCATCGGCAGAAATTTTATCGGGATTCCAGGCATAATCCAGAAAAAAGGAAATGGGAAACTCTATGGGTTTTATATCTCCGACGTTCACAATCCAGATGTCCTTTACCCCGTGCTGCCAGGCCAGGTGCATTTGCTCCCATATTCTGGGCAGAGGATTGGTGTTTAGCCACTTGTAGTTTCGGGGGCCACCTACGTAGTCGAAGTGGTAGTAAATCCCGTACCCTCCTTTCCGGGTTGGGGCATCGGGTTTGGGAAGCTTACGTATATTCCCCCAGTTGTCGTCGCAAAGCAGCAGCGTAACGTCATCGGGTACACGCATGCCTTTTTCGTAGTAATCCTGCACTTCTTTGTACAAAGCCCACAGCTGAGGGGTCTCGGCGGCGGGCTTACCGGTCACATCGGCGATTATCTCCCGCTGATCCCGGACAATGTTTTCCAGCAAAGCTGTGGCGGTTTCGCGTGACATCGGTTCATCGCCATCCCCCCGCATGCCCACACTCACGATTTTCTCGTTAGTAGCTCTTTGCATACCTGCCCGCCAAAACTCACGCAGTCGGTCCTTGTTCGTGTCGTAGCTCCAGGGGCCTTTCCCAAACCGGCGCCACTCGTCGTGGGCCCGCATCAACGGCTCGTGGTGCGAGGTACCGATAACGATCCCGTACTGGTCGGCCAGTTTCATATTGAGCGAGTCATCGGCATAGAAGGCATTGCCCCACATTGCGGGCCAGAGGTAGTTTCCTTTCAGTCGCAGGATCAGTTCGAAAACATGTTCGTAGAACTTATGGTTGAAACCCCCGAATTTTTCCTTGCTCCAACCCGAGAGCGCCGGGGCCTCATCGTTGATGAATATCCCCCTGTACTTTACCCGCGGAGCATCGTTCAGTATGTAGGAATCTTTGAGGTAAAGTTCGCGCTGCTTGGCTACGGGAACATCGGCCCACCAATGCCAGGGCGACACCCCCATTTGTCGTGACAGCTCCCCCCCGCCGTAAGTCACGCCGCGCCGGTCGCTGCCTGCCACTACCAGGGCTCGGGCGATCTTTTTTGTGGGGTTTTTGATGGTTTGCACGAGCGATGCTTCCCATTTTCCCTGAATACTATCCAGGTTGATCTTCTTTTGTTCGGCCAGTTGCCTGATGAAGGCTGATTTTCCGGGCGTACCCAGAATGATGATGCTTTTAGGGTTGCCAGCCACCGTCGTAACGATGGGCAGGGTTTTGCCAAGCACAAGCTCAATATCTTTTTGTAGAAGCCGGGCTGAGGTTTTCACCA
>CATMVR010000630.1 GCA_950075905.1 uncultured Persicitalea sp.
CGAGGTAGGTAAAGGTCTCGGGCCCCTGTACCGCCACTTCGGCAATCTGATTGAAAGTGCCGGGTTTTCCCCGTACCTCCCGGAATACCCGGTGGCGCTGATCGGTATTCATCCAGGGAACATTGGCGGTCCATTCCAGGCGTACCTGCCGCGACTGCGACCGGCCCTGTTCGAGCCGCACGCTGCTGGCCGGCTCGCTGGTGTCTAGTTTGGTGAGTACCCCATTATCCGTGAAGTAGTATTCGAGCTGATACCGGTAGGCGTTCTGGGTGGTATTGAGGTTGCGATCCACAAACAGCGTATCGGGCTGGCCGGGCTGCAGGGTGGTGTTGATTGTGGTAACCAGCGAGAAATTGGTGCCGTTAAGCCCCGTAGCCCGGTAGAGCCGGTATTGCGAGGGCCCCTGCTGGGCGGCGGGGTCCAGCCCGATGGGGCGCGTCCACTTTACCGTAATGACACCCCGGGACTGGCTGGTGGAATCGACGGTCACGTTGGTAATCACCGGCACCAGCAGGGGCAAATCCAGGCACGACTCGGCAGAAGGCAGGCTGCTGCCGCCGCCGTTGAGGTACCCTGGCTCGTTGATATTGGCGCCGGGGCGCGGAAACTCCACCACGAGGCGGTAGCTATACTGCACCCCCCGGCGCAATCCCTGCCCGCTGTTGTCGTCCAGAAAGGTGGTGGTACCCACGGGCACGCGGCCGATTTCCGTGTAGCCCAGCGTAGCGGGTAGCCCCGGCTGGCAGGCGTCGGCCTGGTAGCCGGAGCACCCCACCTTACGGTAGATGACTACCTCCGCTCCCGGTACCTGGCACTGGTAGGTACCCCAGGTCAGGCGGAAAGCCCGGCCCGAAGCGTCGGCGGTGGGTTGTAGCTGTAAATTCTGAGGTCGGGGGCCATACACCCTGATCCGGAACGTTTTTATATCCACGAGCTTTCGAAAAAGACTTGGATTAGGAAAGTTGGGTCCGGCATTATCTTCTACTTTAAAAAGAACGTCATACGGCTCAAACCGGATGTGGTCGCAACTGGTCTGCCACCGAAACACTCCGCCTGCCTGCCCCAATGGGCTGGGCTGATTTGGAATAAACTGGGCCAGCTGCGGATCGATAAGATCGCTGCGATACACCCCACCGCTGGTGGTCAGAATCAGCCGGTCCCCGTTTTTGTCCGTAGCCTTGATCGTCTGCTGAATGAGTGCTCCCGCCTCCACGCATAGGTCAGGAATGGAGTCGAGCCGGGGACGATCGTTACGTGCTTCCACCACGATAATCTGCATATCGCGCACAATCTCACCGATTTTGATACCATTGCGCCATTCCTCTACCACAAAAGCCACGTTATAAAAGCCGGGTACCGAAGGTGAATCCCACACCAGATCGCCGGTGAGGGGGTTTATACTGAACGTGGACGGGGAGGTGCCGTCTTCTCTGGGACCTACGGGTTGCACCAGGTTGGGGTCTACATATTGCAGGTTGTTGCCGTTGGGGCGTCCTTCCTGCCCCTGCTGCGGAATCACCAGCCGGTAGGCCAGGCTGTCGCCGTCGGCATCGTAGGCGCCGGGGTTGTGGATGTAGCGCTGCCCTACGGCGGCGAGGTCAATGGGGGCATTCAGTAGCACAGGGGTACGGTTCAGGCCCAGGCTGGCGTTGATCACCAGGATACTTTTTACGTAAAAGCTCAGCTCCTGGGTAGGAGGGGGGCCAATGTTGAGTACGTTGTTGTTGCGCTTGTCGAGGTTGGTCGAAATGGTAAACCGCCCCGGCGCGGGAAATGTGTATGTGAAAGTATACTCGTTGCGGGTGGTGTTGTTGCCGATGTCGGCAATGGGTACCTTGCGTGGAACGGTGATCGGCCCTATGTCGCCGATATAGAACTTCACGTCTACCTGGGCATCCGCGGCGGGCTTTCCGTTCTGCATATCAAAGTAGCCTGTAAAGGTGATTTCGTAAGTCAGGGAAGTAGTTGAGATGCGTTTTGCGGTTATTTCGCCGGCTCGCACGTGAGTAGCCTGCGCCCTGTACACGGTAAGGAGAAGAGGTAGAAATAAAAATACAAAGCGTAAAAGTGGGCGCATAGAGGTAGGGATGCTTAGCTGTTTTGATAGTACGATCAACGAAAAGCCGGGAGAAATATATGAGTCCCTGGCTTTCGAAAGTGAATATACCGATTTATTGCAGAATCCTTCCCTCCCGGGTAAATACAAACCAAACAAAATTTTTATACAAACAGTTAGATTCAAAAAAACTTAAAACGATTATAAATAATTGGGTTTTGTGCAAAATAGAAGAGGTTTTATTGTGTTGGAATCGTTTGTCCCGTACCTTTGAAAAGGTATATTTTTCTCTATTTTTTGCACTCAATTCTAACGCGTTTTGCTATGTCGTGGCTAACACAAACGTTATCAAGTTCCATCGGTAAAAAACTGATTATGGCTCTTACGGGCCTTTTTCTATGCACTTTTCTTGTTGTGCACGTGATCGGAAACCTCCAGCTATTCAAGTCTGATGAAGGTTTGGCTTTTAATACGTACACCGTATTCATGTCAACCAACCCGGTCATCCGGACCATTTCTTATGGTTTGTATGCTTTTATTCTTCTCCATGCTTTTGATGGCTTTTATCTGGTATACAAAAACCGTCAGGCCCGGGGAAAGGTAGGATATGCTACGGTAAATAATCAAAGTACCTGGGCCAGCCGGAACATGGGCCTGCTGGGCACCATTCTGCTGGTGTACATCGTAGTGCACATGGGCGATTTCTGGTACGAATACAAGTTTGGATACATTCCCTTCAAGAAATACACTATTGACCTGGCCCAGGGGAATGTCATCCGAACCGAAGATATGCCCGGCAGCTATACGCTAAGTGGTAAAATAGCCGAAACCATGGATGAGGCTAGCCTTACCAAGACGGTGATTGTTAAAGATTTGTACGTGCAGGCAGAGGCTTCCTTTTCAAATCCTTTGCTGGTGCTTTTCTATGTGCTGGGTATGGTGGCGTTATCGTTTCACCTGGTGCATGGCTTTCGGAGTGGGGTACAGACATTAGGTGCAAATCACCCCAAGTACAACTCACTTTTCAACTTTTTGGGAGTATGGGTATTTGCCATACTCATCCCGGCCGCTTTTGCCGCCATGCCGATCTATTTCTATTTCAGATATTTAATGCAGTAAAATTCATTGATTCATTAAACCCGATAATATATGGCAACTTCACCCCAATTGGATGCCAAAATTCCAGCCGGCCCGCTTGAAGAAAAGTGGACCCGGTTCAGATCTTCCGTACCCCTGGTAAACCCTTCCAACAAGCGCAGAATCGAGGTTATCGTAGTAGGTACCGGCCTCGCCGGTGCTTCGGCCGCTGCGTCGCTGGCGGAGCTGGGCTATCAGGTGAAAGCATTCTGCTTTCAGGATTCACCCCGCCGGGCGCACTCTATCGCGGCGCAGGGGGGGATCAATGCCGCCAAAAACTACCAGAACGACGGTGATTCTATCTACCGTCTCTTTTACGATACCGTCAAAGGCGGTGACTACCGCTCGCGCGAAGCGAATGTGTACCGTCTTGCC
>CATMVR010000631.1 GCA_950075905.1 uncultured Persicitalea sp.
TATTTTGCTGAGCAATATCGTTTTTAATTCCCTGCTGATGATGAGACCTTTTGAGGGTAGCCCGGTGCACTATGCCGATTACTTCGGAGGGAGTACCCGCAACCACCTGATCGGTATTCTGGGAGGATCCATCTGGTGCGTGGGCATGTCATTCAGCATCATTGCCTCGGGTCTGGCCGGCCCCGCCATTTCGTACGGCCTGGGGCAGGGGGCTACGGTGGTAGCGGCCCTGTGGGGAATTTATATCTGGAAAGAATTCAAAGGGTCGCCCAAGTCCACGACTCTTATTCTGAATCTGATGCTGCTGTGCTACATCATTGGGCTTGGGTTGATCATTGCGGCCCGTTAAGTATATTTTTTAATCCAATCAATTATCAAACTTATGCGACTTGTCTTTTTTCGAATAATCTGCATTCTGCTTTTTTTGTACCCCTGTTGCTTTCCTGCCTTTGCCCAAAATAAAAATGCTCCCGTAAATTTAATTCTGGACACCGACATTGGTCCCGACTATGATGATGTGGGCGCCATGGCGGTCATGCATTCGCTGGCCGACAGCGGGCAGGTAAATATCCTGGCCACGGTAGCCTCCAACCAGTCGAAGTACATTGCAGCCACGCTGAGCGCCCTGAATACCTACTTCGGCCGGCCCAATATCCCGATAGGCGTAGTGAGGGGCCGGGGCGTAAACCTGACTGCCTGGCAAAAATGGGATTCTGTGCTGGTAGCCAGGTATCCCCACAAAATTAAGAGCAATGAGCAGGCCGAAGACGCGCTTTCTCTCTACCGGCGCATTCTGGCCAGTCAGCCAGACGGTAGCGTGACCATCGTAACCGTGGGTTTTCTGACCAACATGGCGGATTTACTTATCTCCAAACCCGACAAGTATTCGCCGCTTAATGGGCGTGAACTGATCAACAGGAAAGTGAAAAAACTGGTGAGCATGGCGGGACGCTTTCCTGCGGGCAAGGAATTTAATGTAGACCGCGATCCCGTATCTTCTAAAATTGTGTTTAATGGGTGGCCGACGCCCATCGTGTTCAGTGGTTGGGAAATCGGGAGCAATATTTATACCGGCCTGCCCCTGAGCCAGAATGACAAAATCAAAAACTCCCCCGTAAAGGATGTTTTCACGATGAGTATTCCCATGAGCAAGCAGGACGAAAAGGGCCGCATGAGCTGGGACCAGACCGCCGTGCTGGTCGCCATAAAGGGTACCGAAAACTATTATGATCTGATGGAAGGGCGATTTGTGACTCAGGACGACGGCAGCAACAAATGGAATGCCAATGGCAAGGGACACTACTATCTGGTACCCAAGATGCCCGTAGCGCAGGTGGAGGCTATACTGGAAGCATTGATGATGCGGTAAGAATCAGCGCTACACCCAATCCCAGCTCTTGCGGTACTTCCTTGAAAGCAAATCATTCGCTTCCCGATCGTGCCGAAATTTTTCCTTTTGGGCGTTCCAGTGCAGCTCCCGGCCCAGTCGCCACGAAATCAACCCCAAGTGCATAGGCATGGTCATAAGCCGGGCGTATTCCAGGTTTGACTCCGGCTGGGTGCGGTTCTTGACGGCATCCACGAAGTTTTGCTGGTGGCCGGGCGAGCGGGGGATGCTCAGCGGTACCGTCTCAATATCATTCATCACAATGCCGTTGATGGTGATTTCGCGGCTACCGTAGTCGCAGAGCAGGGTACCCTTGTCGCCTTCAAAGTAGGCTCCGATATGCCTTTTGGCCGCGCCGGGTACGTCGGGCGGCGTAGAGGTCCAGTGAATTTTTAGGTTGTCGAACTGGTAGTCTACGTCAATCCATTTGGGCGTGTCGCCGATACCTTCCCACTTTTCACCGCGAGCTTTGATGGTCGTCAGGTTTTGTGGGTTGATGGCCCACCACACCACGTCGGCAATGTGGGACCAGAAATCCTGGAATACCCCTCCCGAGTAATCTAAAAAGTACCGGTACGTAAAATGACAGCGCTCTGGCGAATAGGGGGCATAGGGTGCGGGCCCCAGCCAGTAGTCCCAGTTGAGGGTAGCGGGCGGCTCGTGGTACTGCGCCGGACCCATAATCGGTGGCGCGCCGGTTTTCCAAAGCCGGACGGTATGCACGTTTCCGATAGCCCCGGAGCGGATCAGCTCCACCACCCGGTGATAGTTATCGCCAGCGTGGATCTGCGTGCCCAGCTGAAAAATGCGATCGTGGCGTCTCTGTGATTTCAGCATTTGCTGTCCTTCGCGCACGGTATACGACAGGGGTTTTTCGCCATACACATCTTTGCCTGCTTCAAAGGCCAGAATGGCCACCTGCGCGTGCCAGTGATCGGGCGTAGCGCAGGTGATGGCGTCGATGTCCTTGCGTTCCAGCAGCTTCCGAAAATCACCGTAGGTATCCACTTTGGCGTCTGGTTTTAATTCCAGCAGGGTCTTTTTGGCCTTGGCCAGGTGCGTTTCGTCCAGGTCGCAGAGGGCCACGGTCTCTACCTCCGGCAGGGCCGCAAACCACCTCAGGTGGTTGGTTCCCATGCCATTGATGCCAATGTGCGCCACGCGCAGGCGGTCACTAGCCGCTATTTTGCGGGTAAAGCCGGGCAGGAGGGTCAGGCCCAACGCGGCGGCGCTGCTTTGCTGGATGAATTGGCGGCGGTTGAGAGAGGTAGGCATATGACGTTGTGACGTTTTTTGTCAAAAGGGATAGCATGGGATTTTTTTACTTAGTACTTACATGCCGTTTCCCTACCGCAGTTCATCCGGCGACAGCATCCGCGATTTCTTCGTCAACAAATGAATAATCAACCATGCTACAAGGTAGGTAAATCCGCAAATGGTAAAGATGATGTTGTACCCACCTTCCAGATTTCCGGCGGCCTTGTAGGTATCCAGCAGACTGCCGATCAGGATCGGAAACAGGATGCCACCCACGGCCCCGGCCATGCCGCCGATGCCTACCACCGAGCTAACGGCCTGTTTGGGAAACATGTCGGAAGGTAGCGTAAAAACGTTGGTGGCCCAGGCCTGATGCAACGCTACGGCAAAGCTGATGAGCGCCACGGCCACCCACACATTACCGGCAAACTGAATGCCAATCACGGACAATTCGAGAACAGCGAAAGCGAGAAGCACCGCTTTCCGGGCCCGGATTACCTCCCAGCCCCGCTTGATGAGCTGCGACGAAAACCAGCCCCCGCTAATGCTGCCCACCGTAGTAGCGGTGTAGATGATCATGAGTTCGAGGCTGAATTTCTTCAAATCTAAATTAAACGTAGAGGCGAAATAGGAGGGAAGCCAGAACAGAAAAAACCAGTAGATAGGATCAATGAGGCCTTTACCGGTGATGTAGGCCCAGGTTTGAGGAAAAGTGAAGAGCTTTACCCACTTGACTTTGGCGCGTCCGCTTTCCAGTTTTTCTTCTACTTCCTGTCCGGCCATTATGTACTCGTATTCGGCGGCAGACAGTCGTTTTTGCTGGGAAGGAATGTCGTAAAAAATCAACCAGAAGATCAGCCACACGAAGCCCAGCGCGCCCGTGATCCAGAATACCTCCTGCCAG
>CATMVR010000632.1 GCA_950075905.1 uncultured Persicitalea sp.
CCCGGGGCATTGACATCCACGCCAAAAGTGAGATATACAAACTCATTATAGAGCTGGCCGCGCAAGGGCTGGGTATCGTGGTGGTATCCTCCGAACTACCCGAAATCCTCGCCGTATCGGACAGGGTACTGGTCATGTCGGAGGGCAGAATGACCGCCAATATCAAGGGTTGTGATGCCACGGAGGACGCGATTCTGAAAGCTGCCATTCCCAAATCCATATATGAAAACTGAAACGCAAAAACTCGCGACTCCCGCTCGCAATCTGGAAATGAATGTACGGTTCGATAAAGCCCAGCTCCTCCGTTTTCAATCACTCATCGCGCTCTTTCTGCTGTGTTTGGCGCTCACGATGCTGTCCGACAAATTCCTGACGGTATCCAACCTGTGGAACGTGCTGAGGCAGATTTCGGTGAATATCTGCATTTCCATCGGCATGACCCTCGTGGTGCTCACGGCCGGGATCGACCTTTCCGTGGGTTCGATTTTAGCACTATGCGGAGCCATCACCGCCGGACTGTTGAAAAACGGCATCGAACTCCCTACCCAAAATCTGTTCATTGGTTTTACGATCCTGGGAGCCATCCTGGTGGGCATACTGTGTGGCACCGCGCTGGGGGCACTGAACGGCATTTCCATCACGCGGTTCAAGGTACCTCCCTTTGTGGCTACGCTGGCCATGCTGACCGTAGCCCGGGGCCTCACCATGCTCTGGACGGGCGGCTTTCCCATCAGCAGCCTGGGCGACACCTTCCTGTATCTGGGCGCGGGCTGGTTTTTGGGCATACCCGTTCCCGTCTGGATCACAACGGTGCTCGTCCTGATCGCGATTTTTATTACCAAAAAGACCCGGCTGGGTACCTACATCTACGCCATCGGCGGCAACGAGAGTGCCTCCCGGCTGTCGGGCATCAATGTAAAGCGAGTAAAAATCATCGTCTACTCCATCGCCGGGGGGCTGGCGGCCATCGGGGGCCTGCTGGTGACAGCGCGCCTGGACTCCGCCCAGCCCAACGCGGGCATCAGCTACGAGCTGGACTCGATCGCGGCGGTGGTCATCGGGGGTACTTCCCTTTCCGGGGGCCGGGGCAGCATCATCGGCACCGTACAGGGAGCCATTATTATCGGGGTCCTGAACAACGGGCTGGTACTGCTGGACGTGTCGCCCTTCTGGCAGCAGGTGGTCAAGGGACTGGTGATCCTGCTGGCGGTCATTATTGACAAGGCCAATTCGAGCGAAGAATAGGCCGACGCCGGACTGCCCGCGACCAGTCTATAAACGCCTTTTAGATCTTGAATGCGCTCAACTAAACGGCTCCTTCTTAGTACCCTACCGTTTATGTCGCTGAGTTTGTAATACCGCTGGTGGTGAATTCACGACCGGTCTACTACGGTATTAGGCTCCATAAACTCACCCCGCTCGTAGGCCGAGAGGTTTTCCAGGGTGGTGCGGGCAATTTCTACCAGCGCTTCTTCCGTAAAGAAACCCTGGTGTGACGTGATGAGCACGTTGGGAAAGCCGATCAGCCGCATGAGGGTATCGTCGGTGATGATTTCTTCGGAAAGATCGCGGAAGAAAAAATCGGTTTCCTGCTCGTATACGTCGATGCCCAGGTACCCCACCCGGCGGTTTTTGAGGGCATCCAGAATGGCCTTCGTATCAATGAGCGCGCCGCGGCTGGTGTTGATAATCATGACGCCGTTTTTCATCCCGGCCAGGGCGCTGGCGTTGATGAGGTGGTGGTTTTCGGGCGTAAGCGGGCAGTGCAGCGACACGATGTCGGCCTGGCTCAGTACCTCGTCGATAGGGGCATACTCCACACCCAGGTTTTGCAGCGCTTCGTTGGGGTAGGGATCATAGGCCAGTACCCGGCAGCCAAAGCCCCGCATGATGGTACAGAATACCTGCCCGATCTTCCCCGTACCAATTACCCCTACCGTTTTGCCAAAAAGATCAAACCCTTCGAGGCGGTCGAGGGCGAAATTCCCCTCCCGCACCCGGTTGTAGGCTTTGTGGATTTTGCGGTTGAGCGTCAGGATCAGCGCTACGGCGTGCTCGGCCACGGCGTGGGGCGAGTAGGCCGGTACCCGCACCACGCCCAACCCCAGCTCGCGGGCGGCCGCTACGTCTACGTGGTTGTAGCCCGCGCAGCGCAGGGCCACCAGCTCCACGCCCGACTCGCGCAGACCGCTCAGTACTTCGCGGTCGAGCTGGTCGTTGACAAAAGCGCATACGGCCCGGAACCCCTGGGTAAGCACCAGCGACTTTGGCTCAAGGCGGTTTTCGAAGTAGGTGATATCCTGGCTGTATTGCTCGGCGAAGCGGTTGAAGTAGGTACGGTCGTAGGGCTTGGTACTGAATAGCGCAGTTTTCATAGCAATCGGTTAAGATAAAATAGTGGGAAAGGTGGAGGAAGCCAATATAGCCTTTTTTGGAGAGAAAGGGAAGACACCGCCGGCTTTTCAAACCGGCAGCGGTACGCAGAAAAAAGGGGGCGGTGCGACTCTGGCAACAATTGTTCCCAGAACGCCAACAAGGTGCTTCAACCTGATGTTAGTGCAGCCAGAAAGCAGCTCCAACCTCCTGAATAGCGCACGCGATGTCAAAAATAAGTACCCTGGGCGATACGCTCTACCAAAAATTCATGTCCGAAGAGACCAAGCACAAAAGCGAAGTCCTGGTTGTGTACGTCGCCATAGCGAGTTTTCTACTGCATCTGGGGCTCATTGTGCTGGTAGACCTGGGCCTGGTGGAGATTGCTCAACAACGCCCTGGTGGTGTCGGCGGTACTCTTTGGCCTGATCATTTTAGCGATTCACAATCAGTACGAGAAAATCAAAGTACCCAACGATGCCCAGGTCTCCTGACCAACCCACGCGCAGGCCAGGCATGAACATTGATTCCATGAAAAAACTAGTGAAAATAACCGTTACCGGCCGGGTGCAGGGAGTATGGTACCGGCGTGCCACTCAAGAGCAGGCATTGATGCGTGGCTTAACCGGCTACGCTAAGAACCTGCCTGATGGCAGGGTTGAAGTGCTAATGTGCGGGCCCTCTTCAGCCGTTGCCGAGCTTAGCCAATGGCTTTGGCAGGGCCCAGAAGGGGCGCGGGTGACCCATGTCACACTTGAAACACTGGATGCTCATCACTACGCTCCTGACCACTTTTCGACCTATTAGGCACACGTTTAGTGTGCCTAGCTGGCAAGTTAGTGATCCTCTGTCTGCCACGCACGAATATTGTCGGCGGTTAAGCCGACGATGTTTTGCCGTGCTTCGGGCGTGATCCACGCGTTGTGCGGCGTTACGATCAGATTGAGGGGTTCTGCATTCGCCAGCGCATCTAATAGTGCGTGTCCATCTTTGGGTGGTTCGACAGGTAGCACATCGACGGCTAGACCACCGATGCTACCGCTACGAAGCGCTTCCAGCGCGGCTTCTTCATCAATAATACCGCCACGAGCGCAATTGACGATTAGCAGTGACGGCTTTGCTTTCGCTAGACGCTCTTTGTTGAGAAGGTGCTTAGTAGCATCGTT
>CATMVR010000633.1 GCA_950075905.1 uncultured Persicitalea sp.
CACCGGGTCGAGCACTACACCGCAGCGGGCCAGCAGGTGTTCGTCGGGGATATAGCCTACCAGCAGAAATACGAAATTGGCCGGCAGCCACTCCTGCTCGCCGGTTTGGGTATTCTCGATCAGAATACGGTCGGACTCGATGGCCTTCGCCACGCTGTTGAAGCGCGTATGTATCTTCCCTTCCTTTACCCGGTTCTTTACGTCGGGTATGAGCCAGTACTTCACTGTTTTGCGGAAGTCCTCTTCCTTGTGCACGATAGTAATATTCACATCGTGGCGATAGAGTTCCAGCGCCGCCTCTACGGCCGAGTTGGAGCCCCCCACGATCACCACGTTGGTGTAGGAGTACCTGAAGGGCTCGTCGTAATAGTGCGAGACATGCGGCAGGTCTTCGCCGGGAATGCGCAGCAGCCGGGGAATATCAAAATAGCCCGTGGCTAGTACCACGTTTTTAGCGTGGTAGGTATCGCCCGTGGTGGTAAAGACCATAAAAGTACCATCCAGTTGTTTGTCGGTGCGCTCAATTTCCACAAAAAGCTTGAAGTTGAGATGGTAGTAGCCGGCTACCTTGCGGTAGTATTGCAGGGCTTCGTCGCGGTTGGCCTTTACACCCGAAATAGGGAAGGGGATGCCGCCAATCTCAATATTCTCCGCCGTCGAGAAAAAGCGCATCCGCTTGGGGTACCTCCGGATCGACTCCGTTACGCTGCCTTTTTCCAGTATTAAGTGATCCAGCCCGGCCTTCGTAGCTTCGATTCCCATAGCCAGCCCGCAGGGCCCGCCGCCTATGATGATAACGTCGTATAGATGCATATGATTGATTCAAATTCTTCCTATCCAACACCCTGTACTAAGGAATGGTTTCTGAACTTTACGCCAAAAATAGCTGTTTTCAGGACGTATTGTTAATCGATTGCCATTTGTCATTCAGTCTGTTACATCCCGGAAGTTCCTTCGTAAAACGTCTCAATTCCTGGGGGCGAGAGGGGATTCCCTTTGTTTTTTTGATTGATTTTTTGGGGAAAGAACCCGTCGCCTGGCGACTGGACGAGGCAGACCGTTCGGAAATCCGTTTTAATCTGAATGGCCTTACCAACGATTCCCCGTCGGAGGTCCCCGCCGCGTTGCCTCCCTACTTTTTTCAGCCGCGACCCATTTCCTTTCCTGATTTTCTGGCCCGGTTTGAGCACGTAGTGCAAAACATCAAACGCGGAAATTCCTTTCTGGTCAACCTCTCTGTACCGACGCTCATTTCAACCAACCTCTCGTTGGCCGAGATTTATCAGCATAGTCGTGCCCCGTACCGGTTTTGGTTCAAAGACCGATTCGTTTGTTTTTCCCCGGAGATATTTGTTCGCATTCGTGGCAACCGGATTTCTTCCTACCCCATGAAAGGTACCATCGCGGCTCATGTGCCTGACGCCGAGCGGGTCATTTTGACCGATGCCAAGGAGGCCGCCGAGCACGCCACCATCGTAGACCTGATCCGAAATGACCTGAGCATGGTAGCTGATAAGGTATGGGTGGAGCGCTACCGCTACCTGGATCGTGTGCCCACGCATCAGAGTACCCTCTTGCAGGTGAGTTCGGAAGTTGCGGGACTCCTGCCAGCTGATTTCAACGGAGCCTATGGTGATCTGTTGGTCAAACTACTACCCGCCGGCTCCATCAGTGGCGCGCCCAAACCGGCTACGCTCAAAATAATTCAGGAAGCTGAGGGCTACGACCGGGGCTACTACACCGGTATTGCTGGCTGCTTTGACGGTGAAAATTTTGAAAGCGCGGTGCTGATCCGCTACATTGAACAGCAGGCCGACGGACTGGTTTTCAAGAGCGGCGGCGGCATCACAGCCCGCAGCTCCGCAGCAGCCGAATACCAGGAATTGATCGATAAAGTGTACCTACCCTTCGCCCATGACCCCACTGCCTCCCTGCTTCGAGACGATCTGCGTGCAGCAGCGTCAGTTCAGTAAGTTGCTACCCTACCACAAAGCCCGGCTCAACCGTACCCGGGCGGCCTTGTGGCCTGCCTCTGGGCCCATCGATTTGTCTTCAATACTTATAATTCCCGACGCAGTCGGCCCTGAAAAATACAAGTGCCGCGTCACCTACGGGTCAGAAATCGTTAACATAGAATGGGAAAAGTACCAGTACCGCACTATCCAAAGCCTGCGGCTGGTAGAGGCCGATGCCGTTGACTACGCCTACAAGTACAAAAACCGCGACGCGCTCAACGCCCTGCACGCCCAACGCGGCGAGTGTGACGACGTATTGATTGTAAAAAACGGTCTGATCACCGACACTTCCTACGCCAATGTAGCCTTCTTTGATGGCATAGCCTGGTACACGCCGGCGCAACCGCTGCTGCCGGGTACGCAGCGGGCCTTTTTGCTGGATGAAGGAGTGATTGTTTCGAGAGAGATTCGGGTAGATGATTTGGGTCAGTATGGTGCTGTGAAGCTGTTCAATGCAATGGTAGGGTGGGGAGAGGGGGCGGAGTTGGCGATTGGGGAAGTGATTCAATGATGTTACTGTTTTTCTTCGATCTTCTGCTTCAGGATATCCAGGAAAGTCTGTAGTCTTACGATCTGGATACCCCGATAGGGGCTCAAAGCAAGTAAATCTTTCTTATCTCCCGTAATAATGTACTGTGCTTGAGCATCTATTGCAATCGAGAGTAGATAATTGTCATCAGGATCAGGACTATCCTCAACTACGGTGGATGGATTTATGATTATGAGTCTTTCAATAATTATCTCAACAAAAAGTTCTATTTCTTCACCAGTGACGTATTTTTTAAATTTGTCACGTTGAGATACCTCCGAAATTTCTGTTATCAGATTTTCGTCTGCATAAATTTCAATTGACAAATCGCTCAATACTATTTTTAGTTTTTCCCGGTGCTTTTTGCCAATCAAAGCGCTGATAAAATCGCTGGTATCTATAACAATCCTCATACTCAGCGGACATGCGATTTTTCCTGCCGATATGCTTTAATTTCAGCCATAATCTCCTCTTCTGTCAAATCGGGTTCTGTTTGTGGGAGCTTTCCATCTAATTTATTCCATAAATCAACCCAGTTAGACTGATTTTTTATAGAGATAACGCCCAAATCTACCAGGTCCTCAATAAGTTTTCGGGCCTTGGGATCTTTAATTTCAATAGTAAGTGTTTCCATGCCTAATTTTTATCTATTATTTCAATGAAATTTCATATCAGTACTCGCTGAATGCTTATCACCTGGGCTAATTTGGCAGCATACGCCAAACACGCCATTATATCAGCTTCCTCCAATGCTGGATAATCTTCCAGAATCTCTCCGTGGGTCATGCCCGAAGCTAACAGATCGAGTATTAGTTCAACGGGATAGCGTTTGTTACGAATAGTTGGCTTGCCATGGCAGATGTTGGGATTGAGAGTAATTCTTGTCAGCAGGTTCTCCATAATTCACAGTTCGTACAGCAAGTTATCCATTTTGAGCCAAATAAAAAAGCAGGCCTTTCTGGTTTCCCAAAGCCAATAGAAGCGAGCGCCCCTC
>CATMVR010000634.1 GCA_950075905.1 uncultured Persicitalea sp.
TTTCGTGCTCAAACAAAAAACTGACATTGCCGGCTTTCTTGACTCCTCCGTGGCAGCCCATGCAGTGTTTGTTCAGGATGGGCTTCACATCTTCATTGTAATCCACCTTTTGCCCGAAGTCTGCGAGCCAGGTAGAAAGCAGCGTGGTGATGCCGATGCCCGCTATGATATAAATGTATTTCATGAAAGTACTGATAGTATAGCCTGGGCAAGTAGTGAACGCCTGAAAGACAAGCCCTTTATTTCAATGAAAAGCACAACTCTCCGGAAATATAATAAGGTATGGGCAGGAAGTTGGCGAATCGGCCGCAATAGTTTGGAGAAAGCACGGCAGAAATCTGCTTCTGATCCTACTTTGAGACGCGTACTTCCTGCCTTTGCCCTGCGGTGTCATCTTTCTTTTTTTCAATTTTGTGGTGAAGCTGGTACCAGACCCGGCAAAGGCTGAGAGGATGTGGTCTATCATTTTATGGTTCTTTTATATAATTTTTCTTTTTATAGGCGTATCTATCACAGTATCAAAGGACTTGGTGAAAAAATGGAGAGCCACCAAGGCTAAAAATGGCTTCGGATATTTTTGCAAAAGAAAATATTGGATAAGTGCAATACTATTCTGCAATACGTAGTTAAAACATACTATATGTTCTAGAATAGTTAAATTTTTATTAAAAAAAATTTGGCAATTACTTCATTTCACAATACATTTGATATGTCATCAATGGAATGACATACTTCATAAGAACTTTCACTGTTTCCAGCCGCACTCGAAGCAGTAAGTAAGTCGGGGAGTAGAAAGACATACCGCCGGACTCGGAAAGATTCAACAACTGAGCAGGTGAGTGGTGCTTTCGTAGCTCGCCGGGTAATCCGTTTTTACTAATTTATTTATAGACTGTCAGGCCCTATCTGCCTGACGGACGGAGGATTTTTATTGCCATTTTTTTAACCTAAACTATACTCAATTTCAACCGCTTTTTACAAGCGACCGACGCTATCCGGGATTGCTTTCCGGAAGAGTCACCTGCCCCGAAAAGAGGGCTGTGGGGTTCGTTCGCAAGTGTGTGCGGCCCATGAGCAGACGAGCAGCCACAGCCCTCTTTTCATTTCACTAATCAATCTCAATTACTCAATCTAAAACAGAAATCGCAGATGAGGAAAACTGTACTAATGCTCATAGTGGGCTGTGTCTTTTCGACGTTGAGCTTTGCCCAGGTAAGGCAGCTGAGCGGGAAGATCGCGGCCGCCGAAGACGGCATCGGGTTACCGGGTGCCTCACTCATATACAAGGGAACCAACATTGGCTCCAACACCGATTCGGACGGTAATTTCAAGATCACCGTTCCGGACGACGGAATACTGGTGGTATCTTTCGTGGGCTATCTCACGCAGGAGGTACCTATCGGCAACAAAAAACAATTTGACATAAAACTCTCGGCCGATACCCGGCAGCTGGCGGAGGTGGTAGTGACTGCCTTTGGTATCGAGCGCGAAAAGAAAGCGCTGGGTTACAGCGTGCAGGAGATCAAGGGTAGTGCCCTCACGGAGTCGCGCTCAACCAACGTGGCCAACGGACTCTCGGGCAAAATCGCCGGGGTTCGGATTCAGTCCAACGGTGGCCCTGGTAGCGGCTCTACCATTCAAATCCGCGGTTCTTCCTCCATATCAGGCAACAATCAGCCTCTGGTCGTTATCGATGGGGTACCCATGGATCAGAGCGCCAGCAAATCGCTTGGGGGCGGTATTTCGGAAATAAACCCCGATGATATCAAAGAAATGTCGGTACTGAAAGGACCCAACGCGGCAGCTCTCTACGGTTCGCGGGCAGCCAACGGCGTGATCCTGATCACCACCAAAACCGGACAGGGTACCAAAGGCCTCGGCATTGCTTTCAACTCCAACGTGACCTTTGAGCGCCCCTGGATCAAGCCCGATTTTCAGGATACCTACGGCGGGGGAAATGGCTACCGCACCTGGTATAATGACGGCTGGAGCGGCTCTATCACAGACCCGTTGCAGACGCAGCAGTACCGCGCCGTATACGATGCCCGTTACCCACTGGCTGGTTCGGCCGGAACCGACGAAAGCTGGGGTTCCCCCATGGATGGCCGCCTGGTACGGCAGTGGTGGACCGGCACGGAAGTAGCCCCACTGACTCCGCACCCTAACAACTGGGAGGAGTACTGGAACACCGGCTCGACGGTCAATAACAGCGTAGCGCTTTCGGGCGGCAACGACAAAGGATTCTTCCGCCTGTCGCTGGGCCGGGTAGATCAGAAGGGGATCATGTACTACAACGATTTTAACCGGACCAACTTCCGGATCAATTCGGGCTACAACCTGACTAAGAAGCTGAACATTACCCTATCAGGGGAGTATATCAAGTCGGGTGCCCGCAACCGCAACTACACTTCCGGTCAGCAGTTTATCTGGTCGCACCGGAGTATATCCTGGGCGCAGCTGCGTGACTACGAGCAGTACGAAGACGTACACATTCAGCGCGCCGTGGCCGGTAAGCCAGCAGATACCGATCCGCCCAACTGGCAGCATACCTACTTTACCAACCCCTATTTCACGGAGCGGAACCTGCCTACTGGTAACGAAAAAGACCGCTTGCTGGGTAACATAGCGCTGAACTACAAGATTCTACCTTCGCTGAGTGTGATGCTCCGGACGGGTACGGACTACTGGTCAGACACCCGCATCAACGTATCGAATTTTGCCCGGGTACGGAATGGCAACGCCACTCCTGGCCGGTATAGCGAAGACGTGCTGCGTAGCCAGGAAACCAACAGCGATTTCATCTTTACCTTCAATAAGGACATTACGCCCGATATAACGACGAATATACAGTTTGGGGGAATCCAGCGGATCAATAACTATAAGCGCAACTATTTCTACGTAGGTGAGCTGGTAGTGGATGGGATCTACAACGCTGAGAACTCAGTACCCAGCCTGAACAGAATTGAAAGTACGATCCGCAAGTCGGAGGTACAGAGCCTTTTTGCCGCGGCCAACTTTGGCTGGCGCAACATGCTGTTCCTGGATCTGACGGCCCGCAACGACTGGTCGAGCACCCTGCCCAGCAACGACCGCTCCTACTTCTACCCCTCGGCTTCGGTGAGCGCCGTGGTGACCGATTTGCTGAATGTACAGAGTGACATCCTTACGTTTGCCAAAGTACGCGCCAGCCTGGCGCAGGTAGGTAACGACGCCGATCCCTACCAACTTGCTCAAACATTCAATTCCAGCGGTTCGTGGAATGGCTCGCTGCCGAAGTTTGCCGAGAGTGTTTCCATTGCCAACTCTTCCCTGAAACCTGAGATTACAACGGGCCTTGAATTTGGTGCCGATATGCGTTTCTTTCGGGGTAAAGTAGGACTGGAACTTACATACTACGAGCAAACGACAAACAACCAGATTCTGGGCGTGGAAATCTCCAAAGCCAGCGGGTACGACCGCCGGATTCTGAACGCCGGAGAAATTACCAACAAAGGGGTGGAGGTCACGCTGTCGGGTACCCCTCTCAA
>CATMVR010000635.1 GCA_950075905.1 uncultured Persicitalea sp.
AGTTCAGAACGAGCTTTATTTTCCCCCTCAAAAACAAGTTTGCCCTGACGGTTACGCCTACTTTCAACGTGCAGGTATCGCAGTACAAAACCGCCGAAGGTACCATTGGTACCGAATGGGTAAGCTACAATGTTTACAACAAGCTTGTCAACGGAAAAACGCGCGTTATGATGTGGCCTGGCCTTAATGTGGGTTTTCAGTTCTGATCCCTCCTACTGGTTTGCGAAAGCCCCCGCGTTACTCAGGTATACTGAATGATGCGGGGGCTTTTTTAGGGTATACCCAAACGGCTTACGGTAATCTGCCCTTCTTTCCGAAGATTCGTCGGCCTTTTTTGCCACTTCATCCTTTTCTTTCGCTTTTCGGGAGTCCTCCATTTTTTTAAGGAAACAAAAACGCAGAACTTGTAGTCCAATTGGACAAGCAGGTCCTGAACAGTGCCATTGACATGCAATTCATGACAGATCAAAAAGATACGCTCCCCGGAGCTCATTTCCAGGCCCAGTTTGCGGCCCTGAAAAACCAGATTAGCCCCCATTTCTTATTCAATAGCCTCAGCGTGCTTTCGTCGCTGGTGCGCAAAGATCCCGACTTGTCGGAGCAGTTTATCGACCACATGGCCCGCGTGTACCGCTACCTGCTGGAACAGAAGGACGATCAGCTGGTGAGCCTGAGCACCGAGCTGGAATTTGCCCGCTCGTACGCCTTTATTCAGGAGGTGCGCTTTGCCCGGAAGTTTCGGGTTGAGTTTCGCTGCGAGGAATCCATGACCAAGCGCTGCCTGCTGCCATTTACGCTGCAACTGCTGATCGAAAACGCCATCCGGCACAACCGCATGTCGGCGGCCGAACCCCTGACGGTAGTGATCCAGACCCGGGCCGACGGGCAGCTGTTGGTCAGCAACAACGTCCAGATCCGGTCGGTACCCGACCGCTCCATTCCTCAGGGCCTGGCCAGTATCCGGCAGCGGTACGAGCACTATACCGGAGAAGAGGTACTTGTTACGGAAAGCGACGAGGAATTTCTGGTCAGTGTATCGCTCATTGCCTGACCGGGAGGCGGGGCTGTACCGGGCTGACTTTTCAACCGGAAAAACGGTGGGGCGCTGAAAGTCAATAACTTCATGACAATTGTAGGAAAGGGCCCGCGAAATCACTTTGGAAGGAAAAATTTTACTGTCTAACTTTCTGAACTTTTTGCCAGTAGCCACCGCTAACCCGGCAAAAAGTTCAGGGTAAAGTACCCCCTGAAATACCTATGGACCCTCTTATGAATAACGAAATGGGGGGCATCAGCCCCGAAGAGCTCCACCGGCAATCTGAACTTTTCAGGGCCCTGATCGAGCATAGCTCCGACGTAATCGTCATCTCCGACGCTCAGGGCATTGAGCGCTACGTAAGTCCGTCGGTAAAACGAGTACTGGGCTACGAGCCCACCGATTTCCTGTCGCGCAGCCAGTATCTGCTGCACCACCCCCACGACCGCGACCGCGTGCGGGACACCTTCTATGGCTTTGTAAATCAGTGCTGCGAGAAGCCCACCCCCATTGTATTCAGCTGGCGATTTCTGCACAAAAACGGTACCTGGCGCTGGGTGGAAGCCACGGCGTCCAATCAGCTTGACAATCCGCTGGTGCAGGGCATTATTCTGAACATCCGGGATATTACCGAGCATAAGGAAATGGAGGAATCACTGCGTACGGCTATTGAGAAGTCCGAAAACAACGCCCGCGCCATTGAGCAGAGCAGCCTGGAAATAAAGCTAAAAAACCGGGAATTGAAGAAGCTGAACGAGGAAAAGAACGACTTGCTGCAGATTGTGTCACACGATTTAAAAAACCCGTTGTATAACATTCAGCACCAGGCCAACGCTATTCTCGAAAATGCGGAAAGTGGCAGCCAACAGGCTAAAAATATCCTGCAATGCGCCGATAAGATGCTGGGCCTGATCAAAAACTTCCTGAGTATCCACGCCATAGAATCGGGCAAGGTACTGCTGCACTGGCAACCCGTAGACCTTACCAGAAAAATAAGTAAAGTGTTGGCTGCCTACGAGGAAACCATGGCCCGAAAAAACATAATGGCCCATACCGAACTGGACAACGTGCACACCCCCGCGTGGGCCGACCCCGACGCCGTATACCAGGTACTCGACAACCTGATCTCCAACGCCATCAAATACTCGTCCATGGGCGGAGAGATTTCCGTACAGCTTAGCCAGGCCGAGGGCCTGCTGACCGTCCGGATTCAGGACGAAGGCGCGGGCGTACCGCTGGACGAAGTGGACAAATTGTTTCAGAAATTTACCCGGCTGTCTACCCGGCCTACTGCCGGCGAGGGCTCCAACGGCCTGGGGCTGGCCATTACCAAAAAACTAATCAAACAACTGAAAGGCGACATCTGGTACGAGCACCATGCCGGCCACGGAGCCACCTTTGCCTTTGAACTACCGACCTATACCTTTGAACAGTCATGAATGTACTTATTATTGAAGACGAAGACCTGACCGCCGAGCGCCTCGAACACCTGCTGCACCGCTACGATCCGGCAATTCGGGTGCTTGATAAAATACCTTCGGTGAAAGAGGCCGTACGATGGTTTCAGAACCCATCCGCTACACCTGACCTGGTCTTTATGGATATTCACCTGGAAGACGACCTCTGCTTCCGGATTTTTGAGCAGATTAACCTGCAGGTACCCATCATTTTTACCACTGCCTTCGATGAGTACATGATTCAGGCATTCAAGGTTAACAGTATCGACTACCTGCTAAAACCGGTCAACGCCGACGGACTCGCCGCAGCCATCGAGAAGTACAAATCCATGAAGCGGCAGTTTTCCAAAACTGACCTGGACACCCTTTTGCAAGCCATCGGGCAGCAGAAACCCGAGTACAAAACGCGCTTTATGATTACCGTAGGTACCCGCATCCGGACTATCGAAGTAGCCGAAATCGCCTACTTCTTTTCGGAAGAAAAAGTCACTTTCCTGGTTACCAACGACAACCAGCGGCTGCCTATCGATTATAGCCTCGACAAACTGGCCACTATGGTCAATCCCGACGAGTTTTTTCGAGCCAACCGGCAGTTTCTGCTGTCGCTGCCCAGCATCAAAAACATCCATACCTACTCGCAGAGCAAGCTCAAACTCGACCTGACCCCCGCTCCTAAACAGGAGGTATTTATCGGGAAAGAAAAAATAACACCTTTCAAGGACTGGCTGGATAAGTAGTTGTTTCGCACAAATTCCGTTTCTTTACTACCATCGCCCAACGCTCTTTATCCAAAACCATGGTAGATATCATCAAAACATTTTTCTTTATGATCGCCGTTATCGACCCTATTGGCTCCATTCCGGTGTTTTTGGAAGCCACCAAGCAATTCAGTACCGCCGAACAAAAAAAGATTGCTATCCGGGCTACCTTTACAGCTTCGCTTATTCTGGTGTTCTTCATTGTCGTGGGGCAGGTGATTATGGAGGCTATGCAGATTTCGCTCGATGCGGGTCAGGTCTCTGGCGGGG
>CATMVR010000636.1 GCA_950075905.1 uncultured Persicitalea sp.
CTTACCGCCCGACGGCCTCTTCGTATATCCTTACTTTACATTCAATAGCCTTTTGTTAGCTGAGCAAAGCTCAGAAAATGCAGGTAAACTATACCCGCCGGATCAACCGGCCCTGGACGCGGGCGCTCAACCCCTTTACCGACATCTCAGACCCGCTCAACATCCGCTTTGGTAATCCCAACCTGCGGCCGGAGCTGATCAATTCGTTTGAGCTGAGCCACCTGTGGTACGGCAAAGCTACTTCACTTACTTCCACGGCATTTTACCGTGCCACCACCGACAACGTGACCCGCTACCGCCGCCTACGCGACGATGGCGTGACCGAGCAAACCTACCTGAACCTGGCCCGCTCCTACTCCTACGGCATGGAGTTCGTGGTCAATCAGGATATTACCAGCTGGTGGAAAGCCAACGGAAATTTCTCGTACTACATCGCTACCATCAAGGGTGATCCCGGGGTGCCCGATGTACTCACGCAAACCAACCGCAGCTGGACGGCCCGCGTCAACTCCAACATGACCATCGCGAAAGGCTTCGACAGCCAGGTAAGTGTCAACTACCGGTCGCCCTTTATTATTCCTCAGGGTGAAATTCAGAGCTTTTTCAACGTAGATGTGGGCGTGAAGAAAGAAGTACTCAAAGGCCGCGGGGCCATCAGCCTGCGGGTGAGCGATATTTTCAACACCTTACGCTTCCGCATCAATACCTATGGGGAGGGCTTTACGAGCTATACGGAAGCAAAGCGCGAGTCACGCATTGCCTTCATTGGCTTTACCTACCGGTTTGGCAAGCAGATTCAGCAGCTGCAACGGGAACGTGAGCAGAGGGATGACGAAGGAATGGATGATTTTTAAAAGGACTCATAAAGCAGAAAAGGAACTTCATAAGAGTCCCTTTTCTGCTTTATGAGCAATTAAATCCTGTATTTGATATCTTTCCCCTAGGTCTTACTACCGCTAAACTTACGATACAGGAACAGGAGCAACACTGCTCCCAGAATGGCAATAAACAGGCTACCAATGTTGAAGCCATCTACTCCGCCGAAGCCCAAAGCACTGGAAATAAATCCACCGACAATCGCGCCCGCTATACCGATGAGCATGGTGACGATAAAACCGCCGGGATCTTTACCGGGATGAATAGCTTTGGCAATAGCGCCCGCAATAAGGCCTACAATGATCCAAGTGAGAATACCCATAGTTAGTTTGATTTAGTTAGACAGTGAAGTAAGGGGCAATGGTACAATATACAAATTCCTGCAACAAAAAACATGCCCCTGGTCTTAAAACCAGGGGCATGTTCCAAACTTAATGGTTTGGTAATATCCTTAGGGAAGTTTTTTGTCTGGCAGGGTATAGAACATATTCCCCCCGCCGGCTTTCTGGTCAATGGTAGAGAATACCTCCGGGCCGGTTTTGGGCAGGTCAGCTTCCTCCACTCCGCGACGGGCTACCCTCGTACCGTAAATCTGGAACAGGGCCTCGCCTAGCAAGGGATCGCGCGGGTCGCCGTAAGGATACAGCATAGATCCTTCGGTTTTGGCGACGTTAGGTTCAAAGCCAGCGGTGTACTCGGAGCTGCGCTTACTGTTGGAAGACCGTGATACGATAGGCTGAATACCCCACTTAATGCGCTTATTTTCGTCCGAAAGCGTAATGGAGCCCACGTTCTTACCGGTAGTCTTACCTCCTACCAGAAATACGTTCATGAAGGGTTTCAACCCATTGATCACCAGTTCGCTGGCCGAAGCCGTAGAGGTAGAGGTCAGGAAGAATACCCGGTTGAGGTTTCCTCCAATATTCTGACTTTTGCTTACAAAATTATCCTGGAAGAAGGACTTCCCGTACTGCTTTTCCAGCTCTGGGGTAACGGTTTTGTTGTATTCCTTAAAGAAAAAAACGTCATTATTGGATACACCCTTGGCAATCATGCTGGCAATCTGCGTTGCCGAGCTAACATAGCCGCCGCGATTATACCGGAAATCAACAATCAGCTCGTTGACACCTTTGCTTTTAAAATCGGCAAATACTCGCTCCAACTGCTGATCATAGGTTTTGACGCTACTGCCATTGGGGCCTGGGATAAACTGGTGATACACCAGGTACCCTACCCGCTTGTCGCCTTTTACATAGGTTGTGTCAAAATAAACCGGATTTGACTGGACCACGCTGGGCGTTACCGAGCGGGTGGTGGCGCTGCTTACTATGTTGTTGTCGGCGTCACGCATCCCCATCGTAAAGGTTTTGGCGTCGCTGCCCGTGTACAGAAGGGCGTAGTAGTTGGATACCGTAAGTTTCTGGCCGTTAACGTGCGTAAAAAGGTCGCCCCGTTTGAAGCCTGCTTTCTCGGCCGGAGAGCCCTTTATGGCGTAAGTTACCACCCCAAAAACATCACTGCCGGTGCTTGTATACCTGATGATTCTGAATTCGAGGCCAGGGCTGGTAGTTTCACCGCTGAGCGAGGCTTTCAACTCATCGGCATTCTCCTGCAACCACGAGAAGCGGTCGCCGTCCGGGCGCAGGGTAGCGTCGTATCGGTATAGTAAGGAGCCGAAAAAGTCCTGAGGCTTTTGGTTGATATTCGGACTGCCCGGTAGCTTATCATTCCAGAAGTACCAGGTTTTCATATTATTGAAAATCCAATTGTTGACCTCCGTGTCAGAGACCATCCCCACTGGGTCAACGATGGGTTCTTCCCGGCAGGAAACCAGCAGGGCCAGCGCACCCGCAAAGAGCCAGAAGTTAATTTTTTTCATGAATGCGAATAGGGTTATTGTTATAGATTAGTCTAGGTTAGCTATGAAACGCAAGCGGTTTGGTTTCAGTATTTTTTCAGAAAAAATACGCAAACAAAAGTATGCATGGATCATCGAATAAGCTAAAACTTTCATTTTTGCTTAGGATTACGCAAGACATCCCCTCATTTGCCGTTATAATTTACGAAAAATAAAAGACTTCGGACTTCCTTAGCTGTTTCCTGCCCATGAAAACCCCCATTCTGACCTCTCTTGGAATTCTTATTGGTGTTGGTAGCCTAACGAGCCTCCCTTCGATGGCTCAGTCGGGCAGTCACAACGAGACTGACAATGCTTTTGTTTGCAACTACGTAGGTAGCGGCCTGCGCAACCCCCAGGAAATCTGCAATTACCTGTCCTTTACCTCCAACCGCCACGCCGAGCGCGTAGTGGAGCGTATTTTACAACCGGTGGGCCTTACCCGAAACTTCGTGGTGGTAGAGTGCCCCAATACCGAAAACTGCTTCGCCACCGTGGTAGACGGTAAGCGGTTTATCATTTACGACGGGCAGTTCATGAAGCAGGTCGAGAACATCACCCAAACCGACTGGTCGGCCATCAGCATTGTGGCGCACGAAATAGGCCATCACTTGCAGGGCCACACCATCGATGGCATGGGTAGCCGTCCGGAGAAGGAGCTGGAAGCCGACCGTTTCTCGGGCTTTGTGCTCCATCAGTTGGGCGCTTCCCTGCCCGAATCCCTGATCGCGATCAGA
>CATMVR010000637.1 GCA_950075905.1 uncultured Persicitalea sp.
CGCGCCGATATCGGACCCCGGTTGTGGAGGGTACCTGTGCGCGGATCGTAGTGCAGGAAGTACCCCACCGGCCAGCTGATGGCGTACAGGTCGCCGCGGTCTTTGTCGAGGGTCATGGTCAGGATACCTTCGCCGTGCGGAGCGAGGGCCAGGTCTTCAAATTGACCGGTGGCCAGGTCGTAGGATAAAAAATGCCCGCCGGGATAAAGGGCTAGTCCGTCGGGCGGGTGCACCGGCAGGCACTCCATGCCGTTGATCATTTCGTAGTAGCCTACGTGAGTGGCGAAGTACAGCTTGCCCTGTCGTTCGTAAAAACGAACGTGGCTTTTGCCTTGTACAATGGCGCCTTTTTCTCCGCAAACTTCCGTCAGGTCGGCCAGGAAGTGGGTCTGATCGGTGCCGGGATCGTAGCGGTACATGCGGCCACCTACCGTGGGGGAGTCGGAGCAGAGTACGTAGTAGATGTTGCCGTCGCTGGCGGCGGTGATGGCGTTGTAGGTATCGTGGGCGAGTTCGAAGCCGGAGTAGTAGGGGGTAGCGAGGAGGGTTTTTTGGGGCATGGGGTTTTTTCTATTTTTTTATCAATTCTACCTCCCCCGCCAGCCTTTCCACCTCTTTCATAATCTGCTCCTGCAGGCCCGGTTGCCAGGGGCCGGGGTGGCCGTAGACCATTTGGGAGGAGGCGCCTTCGTAGCCGCCTTCTTGCAGGATGGTTTCGGAGGGGATGTAGGCCATCACGTCGTTGGAGTAGCCCAGGACGAATGCCTCGGGGCCGTAGCGCTTTTTAATTTCCAGGGCGTAGGCTACCACCAGCTCGCCACCCAGGGCAAAGAGGGCCTGATCGCCTAGCTTCCACACCTGCACGGGGTAGGGATAGGAGGTAGGGAAAGGCTGGCCCGCCTGCTTTTGGGCCAGGACGCGGCGGGCCCAGCGCTGCTGGTAGGGCTCGCTGCCGTTGATGATCGTAGTTAGCTCAGTCTCGGTGGGTGGGGGCGAAAGCGCCAGGTCAATTTCGGAATAGGCGGTAGTAAGTTGAGGCGCAAGCGGGCGCATGGGCTCGTCGAGGACGCGCTGCACGGCAGCGGCTAACTCGCGGCCAAATTGCTGCGCCAACGGCACCGTGCGGCGGGGCATGGGGTTTTGGTCGGCTCCGGCTCCCTGAAAATACAGAGCCGTGGCGTCGGGATAGGCTTTTTCGAGTTCCAGCTGCGCAAAACCGGCGTAGTCGCCCGAAAACTGGTACTTGTCCAGAACGGTATTGTGGCAGGCGTAGCCAAATACCAGGGCTTTGATGGCACCACTGGTGTCGGCTATCCGGAGCACGGGCACGGCGTAGTCGTTGGGGCCTTTCAACTCGGATTGCTGGAGCAGGGCATTCTCTTTGTTGTTCCGGCGGTTTACCTGAAAGCGGGTGACTCCGTTGGCAGCCGATAGCGTGGCCGGGACCAGATTGGCGAAAGCACGTTGCACCAGTTGCACCAGCTGCGTTTCGAGTAGCTGGGTATAGGTGTCGATTTTGGCCTGCTCTGCTGCGTCAAGGGGATAAATATCCACCAAAGCGTTGGAAAGCACCGGTCCGCTGTGGGTATGGGAGCTGTTCAGGATAATCTGCGCTTTGGACAGGTTCAGGCTTTTTTGGAGTTCAGTGCGTACCCGGTCTGATACCGCCTTGGGAATTCCCAGTAAATCAGTCGTAACCAGTACTGCCCGGTTGCCGTTTTCGTCTTCGAGTGCGACAGCCTTGGCCCACAAATCGTGCAGGGTACCTTCGGAGGCGTGCGTGCGGGCGGCGTAGCCCGCCTGCCACATGGCCTGTTGGGGTGTTATCACTGTACGGGCTATGCCTGCCCGCCAGCCGGCAGCTTCACTTGCCAGCGGCAAGATCAACAGCATCCACACGATATACGCGGTCCCGCGTTTGGCTACTCCTCTCATTTCTTTATCACCAGTTTATCGGCCTGGCCATGAATCTTTTCGATGGCGCTGGCAATGTCGTCCATGTCGGCCCGGCTGCCCAGTAGCATGTTCTGGGTCAACCAAACGGCTTCCTGGCAGAGCTGATCGTTGGCCGGGCAGTGGTTGTTTTCCAGGTAGCGGTCGTAGTTGAGCATCTCTTTGGGGTACATCTTCCGGTAATTCTTTGACTGAAACGCGTCGTTGAGGTAGGGCATTTTATTGAGCGGCGCGTAGCCACCCAGGCAGGGGATACCCTCGGCGTTCAGTGCTTTCAGAAACTGCTCTCGGGGTAGTCCTTTGAAAGCCTCGGGCTGGTAGCGAAACGGAAACAAGTGGTAGGCGGCCCTCGTCACCTCATCGTAGAGGCGGTAGGGCAGGATGCCCGGAATCTTCTCGATCTTCGCTTTCAGGTAGGCCGCATTCTCATTGCGGAGGGTAGTTTGCTGGTCGAGGCGAGCGAGTTGGGCCAGCCCGATGGCGGCCTGGTACTCACTCAGGCGTAGCTTGGTACCCTGAATCAGCGTGCCGATGCCAATCACGCCCGATACCGTGCCGTAGGGATTGCCGTAGTTATGGTACGAAAAACAGCGATCCATGAAGGCATCGTCGTTACTCACAATAGCGCCAGCTTCGCCAATGGCCAGATTTTTGGAGTTCTGGAAGCTGAAACAACCCGCATCGCCCAGGGTACCTACTTTCTGGTGGTTTATTTCGGCCATGTGCGCCTGGCAGGCGTCCTCGATCACAATCAGGTTGTGCTTGCGGGCAATGGCCATAATACGCGTCATGTCGGCCGGAAGGCCCAGGATATGAACGGGGATAATGGCCCGCGTGCGGGGGGTGATCTTAGCTTCAATCTGGGCGGGGTCCATCTGAAAAGTATCCCGTTCCACATCCACAAAGACCGGCATCGCGCCCGTAGCCAGTACCGGAGCCACGGTACCAATAAAGGTATAGGCAGGTACCAGCACCTCGTCACCGCCCTTGATGTCAAATTGAGCCAGCGAGGCAATGAGGGCGTTGGTGCCGTTGACTACCGACAGGCAGCGTTTGGCTCCTACCGTGGCCGCCCATTTCTCTTCGAACTCACTCACTACCCCCGCTCGCGACCATACCCCGCTTCTGATCACTTCGAGCAGGCGCTTTTCGTCCGTTTCGGGGTTCCAGATGGGCCAGGTGGGCCAGGGGTTGGTGCGCAGGGGGTGGCCGCCCAGGAGGGCCAGAGATTGTGAGGCTCCACTCTGATGATTTAAGGGAGCGGCAGGGCTGGCTCCGGCCAGCAGGGTAGGGGTCAGTACGGCTCCCAGGCCGGTGAGGGAGTTGCGTCGGAGAAATTCGCGTCGGGAAAGGGGCATAGAAAAGCAGGTTGAAAAGTCGTCAATGACTACTTATCTATAAAGGTTTCCAGGGGCGGCAGCTACTTGACTAAACATAGCAGAAGTTCAGGGCAGCAGAGCATGGGTGCAGTACAATAAAAACATGAGTCATCCCGAATTTTTAGGGGCTGGCCCAAAAAAGATACCTCCATGTTATTTTTGTGAATCACAA
>CATMVR010000638.1 GCA_950075905.1 uncultured Persicitalea sp.
CACTGGCCTTCGCCCGGAATCGGCGTATAACTTGCACGGTAGTCATGGACGAGCGGGCGGCGGCATTTATCGCCCTGGGCATGGCGCAGCAGTTAAGGCAGCCCGTGGCCCTGGTGTGTACCTCCGGCTCGGCGGCTTACAATTTTGCGCCGGCGGTAGCTGAGGCCTTTTTTCAGCAGATACCCCTGCTGGTACTCACCGCCGACCGCCCCCCGGAGTGGATTTCATAGAACGACGGGCAGACCATCTACCAGACTGAGATATACGGGAAGCACGTCAAGCAGTTTTTCCAACTCCCGGCGGATTACGGTCACCCGGATACCGAGTGGTTTATCAATCGGGCAATCAACGAGGCTTTGCTTACTGCTACCGAGTATCCACCCGGTCCTGTGCACGTCAACGTCCCTATCAGGGAGCCGTTTTACCCTACCACCGGCGAACACTTTATTTCTTCCGGGGGAATCCGACGGATCGAGCGGATCGCAGCTACCCCGCAACTGGATGCTCCTACCTGGCATCGCCTGCTGGACGAGTGGGAGGACACCCCCCGGATCCTCATAGCCGTGGGCCAACATACCGGCGGCGATGCGATGGGACAGGTACTTAAAAAGATAACGGACGAGTTTCGTATTCCGGTACTGGGAGATGCCGTCAGCAACCTGCCCAGGCATGAGCTGAGCATTACGAAACACGATCTTTTTTTGCCGCAGGCAGATAAAGAATTCCTCCGGCCCGACCTGCTGATCACCACCGGAAAGTCATTTATTTCGAAAGCTTACAAGCAATTTGTGCAGGCATATCCGCCCCGGCAGCACTGGCACATTTCGCCAGACCCGCACATTATTGATACCTTCAAGTCGCTGACTGTACATGTTCCGGTAACTCCCGAATACTTTTTTGAGAAGCTCTACGAAGACATCGACTATCACCGCTTTGTGCAAAATGACGAGGATGGACAGGATGAGAGCTATTTGGAAGATTGGATGGAGTACGAGCGGAAAGGAAGGGTTGCCGTTGCCCACTATTTCGCTAAACTAACTAAGTTAACAGATTTAACAGCATTAAATTTTGTACTTTCGCAGCTCACGGCCAATGCGCAGGTACACGTGGCCAACAGCATGTCTGTACGCTATGTGAATCAGCTTACCATTGAAAATCAAGGGATTGAGGTATACTCAAACCGCGGTACCAGCGGAATTGACGGTTGCGTGAGCACGGCAATCGGTGCGGCCCTTCAGACAACCCGGCCAGTATACCTGTTGGTGGGGGATGTGGCTTTTTTTTATGACCGTAATGGGTTGCTGATCGAATTCCTGCCTTCGAACCTCAAAATAATACTATTGAACAACTCCGGTGGAACCATCTTTAGGCTGATAGATGGGCCGGCAAGTCAGCCGGAATTGTCGGCCTTTTTCGAAACCCGACATGATTACGACGCCCGGAGAACGGCCGGGGATTCGGGCATCGCTTACACATTGGCCGAAGATATGGACCAATTGAATTCGGGTTGGGATGCTTTCTCAAATGCCGTCGGTCCGGCTCTGCTGGAAATTAAGACCGACCCCGAAGTGAGCGCAGAACAGTACCGAGAGTGGAAAGCCCATTTGAAATTAATATTCTAATCAGCGGCAGTACTGAGCGGCCCGATCCTGGGCGATACTGTCGCGGAGCACAACCCCCTCTTGCCAGATCTGGCAGGCGCGGGATTTGTTTCCTGCAGCCAGGTAGGCATCTCCCGCATAGCCGTGCAGAAAATCGACGGCCTGAGCCAGTTCCAGCGCTTTGTCAAAGGTAGCTGTTGCCTGGCTAAGGTGATTTTTTTGGGTATGGTAGAGCCCCAGGTTGCGAAGGGCGTACCCATTTTCGGGCATATTGAGCAGCGAGCGGTCAATTAATTGTTTGGCGTCCTCGTACTTTCCCATATTCAGCAGGGCGTACCCTTTATTATTGAGCGTTAGCGGATCTACTGGGTTTATATTCAGGGCTCGGTCAAAATAAGCAATGGCCTGTTCCCACTGCTGCTGCCGCGAGGTGATAAGCCCCATATTGTTGAGGGCCTGTACCTGATTGGGTTGAATAGAAAGAGCTTTCTGAAAGTCACGCTCAGCCGGTCCGAAATTCTTTTGACCGTAGTATACTGCCCCCCGGTTGACGAGGGCTTCCACGTTGGAGGGGTCGAGGGCAAGGGCCCGGTCAAAATCGGCCAGAGAAGCGCCCGGATCATTTTTACCCACGCGTACATTGCCCCTAATCAGATAAAAATCAGAGGAGTCGGCGTAAAGCTGTGAGATTTCTTCCAGATCAGCTGCGGCATAGTCCCATTGTCCCAGCCGGGCGGCTACTTCGGCCCGCGCCAGGTAGGCAGGGTACAGCTCGTCGTCTTTATCGATCGCCTCCGATAGGGCATCCAGTGCTTCCTGCGGGCGTTCCAGTTTCAGCAGGGCTAGTCCCTTGTTCAGGTAGGCATCGGCAAATCCAGGGTCTTTGTTGAGCGCCTCTTCGTAATAGCGAAGCGCCTGCTCATAATTTTTCTGGTTAAGTTGTACATTGCCTTTGAGAAAAAACAGTCCGGCATCTTTTTTTTCAACGGATTGGCATCCCCACAGCATAACCAGGGAAAGTAATCCTAATTTCACTACATATAAACGATACATAAAATCAAAAAGTAAAATGCGTTACATCAAAGATATTGCCCACTCACACTTCAAAATAGGCCTATACCAATGGAACGGCAAATATATCATAAAGGTTGAAGCCGGGGGCCACTACGAGCAGATTTACAAAATAGACGAAACGGAATTTGCTGCAACAGAGGAAGTAGACAGCCTGCTCGATACCGAATTCATCCAAACGGTCAGCGCTCGGTTTGAACAAATGCACAACGACTTACAGGATAGTCTCCGTCGAAACGACATTTTATTCTAGAAAGAAATGCCATTGTGTTTCCGCAAAGTGGAAGATAAATCATACGGATTTGGCTTCCCTGACGTTTTATACAGTAAATATTAGGGCTTGTCGGCGGATACCGGATTTGTTTGCAGTCGGACAAGTCCTAATTTTGATCCATTCTCTCAATTCATACACCAACTACATCTCTATGTTATTCAAACGTAGTCTTTTTATCCTTGGACTCTGTGCGTGGGTAGGCCAGCATACTGCCAATGGACAAAACACCATGGGCTATACCGAACCCGAAGCTCATTTTCGTAATGGTCTTGAATATTACGAAAAAGCCAATTTTGTGGCCGCCCGACAGGAATTCAATGAGTATCTTAAAACCAAAGACCCCCTGCTTTCTACGGCTGATTACAACGCGGTGACGGCCGAGTACTATATTGCCGTAACGGGTCTTTACCTAAACTACCCGGAAGCAGAGATCCAGGTCGACCGTTTTGTGCGCAACCACGTGGAGCACCCCAAGGCGCAGCTGATTTTTGCCGATTTGGGGAAATTTTACTACGAAGGCGGCGACTACGAGAAAGCCATTGGCTACCTGGAAAAGGC
>CATMVR010000639.1 GCA_950075905.1 uncultured Persicitalea sp.
CCCCCGACAGCGTGAGCGTGGTACAGCCCAATCTGCTGATTCGCTGCGAGCCACTGCCCAAAGACAACCCCGCCGGGCTCCTCAAAGGCATTAAGGTACTTCCCTACACCTACGTGCGCGACCTGCCCGAAATCAAAACCACCAATTACCTTCACATGGTACTGATGGCCGATGAGATAAAGCAACAGCAGGCAGCCGACCTTCTTTTTCACAAGGATGGCGAAATCAGCGAACTTACCCGCAGCAATGTCTTCCTCTTCAAGGGCGACAGCCTCATTACCCCCGACCGCAACATTCTCCACGGCATCACCCGCCGCACCATTCTCGAGCTTGCCGCACCGCATTTCGACGTACAGGTACGGCCTGTGCTCTTCGACGAAGTCCTCAACGCCGACGAGGTATTCACCACCAGCACCACCAAGTGGGCCATGCCCATCGTGCAGGTCGGCGACCATGCCATTGGTACTGGTGAGCCTGGTCCCCGGACGCTGAAAGTGCAGGAATTGTTTGTGCGGCTGGTAGAGAAGTGGGGGTTGGATTAGTGTTCAGTCACAGACTGTCATTTTATGTGGCCACCAGATACAATCTGGCGGTAGCGGCCGATTCAAGACCCCTTACAATTACCCCAACCAACGACAAACCTATGAAGCCTTCTTTCCTGAAATTAACCCTGATCCTTTGCATTCTCGGCCCTGGAAATGCATTCGCTCAGAACACCAACCGGGTGTATCATCTCTTTCCGGAAGGAACGGTATTACACGGCAACATTCCCTATGCCAATGATACTCTGAAAAAACACCTGCTGGACATTTATCTGCCGGCCAATACTCAGGGAAAAATCCCGTTAGTGGTATTTATTCATGGCGGCGGCTGGCTCGTGAATAACAAGTACGCAGACATTGGCTATATGGGCAATACTGTATCTGCCCTGATCAACAACGGCATGGCGGTGGCCTCCATTGACTATAGTTTTGCCTCGCAGGCCCAATTCCCGGCCCTGATTCAGGACTGCAATCAGGCGCTGAGTTTTCTTAGTAAGAATGCCGAAAAGTACCATCTGGACGTAAACCGGATTGCGCTTATGGGCTTCTCGGCCGGGGGGCATTTGGCCTCCTTGCAGGGCCTCGCCAATAACAATAAAATTCCGGCTTTTTTCATGAACGGCAAACCGCAGCAGTTCAACATCAAAGCCGTGGTAGACTACTACGGCCCCTCCGAACTGGCCTCTATGCCCAGCAGCGAAGACCCCAAAGCCCCGGAGGCCATTCTCCTGGGAGCTACCCCTATCGCACGACCCGATCTCTCTAAGGCGGCTAGTCCGATTACGTACGTGGACAAAAATGATCCGCCCTTCCTGATTTTCCACGGCGAAAAAGACGACATGGTTCCCAACCGCCAATCCAAACTATTGAGCGGCTGGCTCTCGGCCGCAGGCGTAAAAAACGAGCTAATCATTGTACCCAACGCCCCGCACTTTGGCAAGATGTTCGATATCCCGGAGTACAGGGATAAGTGATTGGTTTTCTGAGCCAGGCTTTGAAGTAAGGCCGGTGAAGATGTGGAGGAGTAGGTAGCGCCGCCCGCAATGGACTTTCTGATTGTGGTCACCGGGTGGCACTCCACTGAACAGAAGCTTGTAGCCGAAGGCCTCTTACTCACTCCTCAGCGACTTCACCGGATTCATCAGCGCCGCCTTTATGGCCTGAAAACTGACGGTGAGCAGCGTGATGGCCAACGCGCCCATTCCTGCCAGAACGAAAATCCACCAGGCCAGATCGGTGCGGTAGGTGTACTTTTCCAGCCAGCCATCCATGAAGTACCAGGCCAGCGGCGAAGCGATGAGCAAAGCGATAATTACCAGTAGCACGAAGTCTTTGGAAAGCAGCCGCCACAAACTGGTCACGCTGGCTCCGAGTACCTTACGAACGCCAATTTCTTTGGTGCGCTGCTCAGCCATAAATGAGGCCAGCCCGAACAGTCCCAGACAGCTGATCAGAATAGCCAGCCCGGTAAAGACGCCCGCGAGTTTGCCAACCCGCTCTTCGGAAGAAAACTTGGCGGCGTACTCTTCGTCCACAAATTTGTATTCGAAGGGCAGGTCGGGGAAGTTTTTCTTGTAAATCTGCTCGATGGTGGCAATACTTTCACTGGCACTTTGGTCAGGATTGAGCCGGAGATTGTAGTAGCTGGCGTTGCTGTACTTGTCGAACACGTACATTGACTGCTTCACGGGTTCGTAAGGCGACTGCATGATCATGTCGTCAATGACCCCAATGACGGTCATGGGTGGGCTGGGATCCTCTTCATTATCATCCCGGATCATAGCCCCGATGGGTTCTTTCAGCCCCATATACTTTACAGCAGTTTTGTTGAGTATTACTGCGTTAGAATCCGTGGCAAACTCACGCGAGAAGTCGCGCCCCGCAATGATTTTCAAACCCAGTGATTTGACATACTCGGGCGAAACCTCCGTCCAGGCCAGGTCTTCCTGGAAGCCCTCGGGCTTACCCTCCCAGAGGAACCCGGAACGGTTGGAATAGACGGCGGTGGTCGGGCTGCTGGAAGAGGACATCTCTACCACCGCGCCCGATTTGAGAAACTCCTGGCGCAGGAAGTCGTACTTGCCATTAAAAGAACCGCTGCTCAAAGGGATTTGGATCAGCCCTTCCCGATCATAGCCGATGGGGCGGTTTTTGGAGTACTGGATTTGCTGAAATACGATGATAGTGCCAATAATCAGAGCCACCGAAACGGTGAACTGAACTACGACCAGCACCTTGCGCGGCAGCGCGGCGAAGCGCCCCACCCGGAAGGTACCTTTCAATACTTTTACGGGTTGAAATGAGGAGAGGTACAGGGCGGGATAACTGCCGGAAAGCAAACCGGTGAAGAAGATGAACAGCAGAGTGGCTCCCCAGAAATAACCGTTTGCCCAGGGGAATTCGATCTTTTTGTCCGCCAGGGTATTGAAAGACGGCAGGGTGATCAATACCAGAAGCATGGCCAGAAAAAACGCCAGCCCCACTACCATAAACGACTCGCTCAGAAACTGGCTGATCAGTTGCGTTCTGATCGAACCCACCGACTTGCGGATACCCACTTCTTTGGCCCGCTTCTCGGAACGTGCCGTATTGAGGTTCATGAAATTGATACAGGCCAGCAACAGCACAAAGGAGCCGATGATTCCGAACAGCCATACAGTTTCGATACGTCCGCCCGCCTGTATCCCGTCCTCAAATTTTGACCTCAGATGCCAGTCCTGCATGGGATGGAGGAAAATGACCGGCTTATGCTGGGTTATACCCTCATCGTCTATTTTCATTTTTACATCCCTGATCCGCGCCGATACTTTCTCCATCGTGGTGTTATCGGCGATTTGCACATACATCTGAAAAGAATTGTTGCCCCATTGGTCCGCCGCACTTTTGATCCACTCCGTGTTGGTAGTCTGATGTTCCCAGGGTACTATGAAGGAGGTAGTAGTAAGGGTGTTGTTGGGC
>CATMVR010000640.1 GCA_950075905.1 uncultured Persicitalea sp.
GTTAGCCTGAATATAATGTACTAAGTAGTCTATACGTAAAAGCCGGAGCAGTAATATCACTCCGGCTTTTACGTATAGGCTTTTTATGTTATTTTGGCAAAAATTCCTCATTTTACCCCAAAAAAAAACTCTTCCTTATGGCACTAAGAATTTTTCTGGTTCTGGCGGCATTGCTGATTCTGGCCCAATTTATCAGGCCCGAAAAGAACGAATCCAACGATCGTACTTTTGATCTGTCTACCAAATACACCGTACCCGCCGACGTGGAGCAGGTGCTAAAGGTAGCCTGTTACGACTGCCACTCCAACCAGACCATCTATCC
This sequence comes from uncultured Persicitalea sp., assembly GCA_950075905.1. Classification (GTDB taxonomy): domain Bacteria; phylum Bacteroidota; class Bacteroidia; order Cytophagales; family Spirosomataceae; genus CATMVR01. Next base: position 323 of record CATMVR010000640.1, read on the forward strand.
CTGGTATTACAGTTTTCAGCCCGTTGCCTGGTGGGTCAATGACCACGTATCTGATGGCAAGCGGCACCTCAATTTCTCGTCTTTTACCCAACGTTCTATTGCCGTACAAAACCACAAGTTTGAAGAAATCGTAGAGGTGGTGGAAGAAAACGAAATGCCCATGAAAGAGTATACCTACCTGGGCATGCATCCCGAAGCAAACCTGACCGACGAGCAGCGGCAGCTGATTATTGGCTGGGCCAAAGCTCAAATGGACTCTCTGAAAGCCAATTACCCGGCCGATAGCCTGATCATGAAGCGTCGCAGCCCGCCCCCTGCCGCCAACTAATGGCACCGACGAAAAGCGTTGCGGTTTCTCATCTTCGCTGACGGCTGTCTAAACAAATCTCCAAAAAACTGATTTATGATAGTTGTGATCACCAACTATCATAAATCAGAAAAACCATGACTAAATTTCTCATTTCCTTCCACCTGATGCTGGCCGGAGTGTTAGGCCTGTACTCCTGGCTTCCGCAGCCAAAAGTCACTGACTACGAGACTATTCCGGTTTGTCATTCGGTGATTCCGGGCACTTTTGCTTTTGCCGAAGACGGCATGAAGCGGTTTGCGCCAGACCCCGCCTTTCAGGCGCTGCACTCTCGCCCCTACCCCTGGACTACGACGGCATGGGCAAGAGTATCACCTTCAAGACACCCGACGGCAAAGACGCCAGTGGCTATTTCATTAAAGCCAAAAAGAACAGCGACAAGTGGCTGTTTGTGTACCAGGAATGGTGGGGACTCAACGACTACATCCGCCGTCAATCGGACCAATTCTACAAAGATCTGGGCGAAAACGTAAACGTGCTGGCCCTGGACATGTACGACGGCAAGTCTACCGATACCCCCCAGGAAGCCGGCAAACTCATGATGGGTACCAAGGAAGACCGCCTGGTGAATATTGTAAAAGGTGGTATGAACTACGCCGGCCCCAAAGCCAAAATTGCCAATGTAGGCTGGTGCTTCGGCGGGGGGTGGTCGCTGCGCTCGGGCCTGATGGGTGGCGACAACACCGTAGGTACGGTGATGTACTACGGGATGCCCGTGCAGGATGTGGAGCAACTCAAAAAACTAAACGGCGACGTGCTGGGGCTTTTCGCGACCGAGGAACGCATTTCCAAAGCGGTCATCGAGCAGTTTGACGCCAATATGAAGAAAGCTGGTAAAGACCTGACCTACAAAATTTTCCCGGGGGTTCATGGCTTTGCCAACCCCAGCAACCCAAAGTACGACGAGGAAAACGCGAAGATAGCCTACGGCATGGCGTTGGGGTATTTGAAAAAGCGTTTGAAGGTATAATTAAAGCTCCAAACGGCAGGAGTCTGCCAGGTATGGTTTTTTCCATACCTGGCAGTTTTATTATGGGGCAGCTTACAAGCACAAAATTTTAGAGGTTCAATTTTTGTAACTATAAAAGCCCAATAAATGGCATGAATATTGAATAGATCCAGTTAAAAATATAGGTGCAAATAAGTTACACTAATTGGTCATAAAATTCAATAAGCATTCATAGCTTTGTCGGGCTGTGCGGTAGCTGACTTTTACTAATCTCTTTTTGACTCAAATTAAAAGACCTAACCGCCACTACTATGGGGGGTAACATACTATTGTTGAAAAAAAATGTAGACAATAGTATGTTTTACAAAGATATTGGCCCCAAGTTTGCTATTAGTTCATTCAAATGGCCTTCCCATAATACAGGGCTATTAGGATGAACTTTTTTTTGAAATCCACTCAAAACAAATAGTAACTGAGTAAAGCCAAAAGCATCTTAAAGTAAACCCAGAACAAGCAGTACCCTCTGATCGCATGTACATCCGGGGTCTCAATCAATAGATCGCCGGGATCTACACCAAACTTTCAGAAACAAACAGAATACTCATAATTTATCGCAGGCCCCCAGGGCCAGAAGTAGTTGAGACGGGACAGATGCCACCGGCCTATCTAATGATACCTGGCCATCTGTCGTCGTTCATGAGCAGATTTGCCTTTGGCTAGCCGAAGAGTTTGCATTGCCATATTATACACATTACACATAATGAAAATTACGCACATTAAAAAGGGCATACTTTGCCTGATTCTTCTATTCATTGCTGGCGGCCAGGCTCTCCTGGCCCAAACCGCCTCACAAACCTTCGAAAACGCGGGTACTTATACCTTTACAGTGCCTGCTGGTGTCACCTCCTTAACTGTGGAGGTCTGGGGCGGGGGGGGAGGAGCTAGGGGGGATGGTTCAGGAAGCCGGAGCGGGGGTGGCGGTGGCGCCTATGCCAAGTCCACGCTGTCGGTTACCCCTGGTCAGGTACACAATGTAGTCGTCGGTGCTGGTGGAACTGCAACTAGTAATCCGGGGCAGTCTGGAGGGATATCTTATTTTGGCACAAACCTGGTAGTGGCTGCGGGCGGATCGGGAGGAGGATCATCAGGCGGAGCAGGGGGACTTGTTGCTAACAGCACCGGTACTGTTCGCTTTGCCGGTGGAGCCGGAGGAAATACTTCTCCCGGAGCCAATAACGGCGGTGGGGGCGGAGGCGGTTCGGGATCAGCTACTGCTAATGGTACAAACGGCTCCGCCTCTTCTGGCAGTACGGGTGGTGCTGGCGGTACCGGTGGAGGTGCGGGAGGTAAAGGAGGCGACAATGGTCAACCAGGTGCAGACGGAGTAGGCAGAGGTGGAGGAGGAGGCGGTAGAGGTAACAATGGCGGTGCCTGCGGAAAAGGCGCTGCTGGTACTGTGATTGTATCCTGGGCCAGCCCCAATGCGGAGCTTGCGCTTACCCTGAATGCCAGTACCACATCTACTACTACCGGGCAGCCCGTCACGTTCACAGTGAGCGTGCTTAACAATGGCCCGGCCAGCAGCTCCGGCGGCCAAGCCAGAATACAGCTACCTTCCGGATACCGCTATATTGGAGCTACTACCTCCTCGGGTTCGCATACCTACGACAGCACTACCGGCAAGTGGTTTATCGGTGTACTTGCTTCGGGATCATCCGCTACCCTCACTGTTACTGCCCTTGTTAACACAACTGGAACTTATGAATTCACGGCGAGCGCATCCGGAGAACAGCCCGACCCCAATTCGGCCAATAACAGCGCCTCCAGAAACGTGACCGTGTGCAAGGCGGG
>CATMVR010000641.1 GCA_950075905.1 uncultured Persicitalea sp.
AGGCGCGGTTGAGGCGCTGGTCTCCGGGGAGGACTGGAAGCGTGCACTCGAGTTCACGGCGCGGTTCCGTGCGCGATCGTTTCGGAACACGCTGCTGATCTTCGCCCAGCACGAGGAGGCGTTCGAGCAGGGCCGGGACATGGACCTGGTCGGCCTTGTAGTTGCCGGTCAGCGCGTACATCACGAGGTTGACGCCGGCGCGCAGCGCCATCTCGCGCTGGCGCGGATCGGAGCCGGACATCGGCACCATCGCCTCGCCGCGCCGCCCGACGGCCCAGGCCGAAGCGAGGTCGTTCGAAGTGATCACGATCGGCGAGACATTGTCGCCGGCCCGCGCGGGTCGGCGTCCGTCCTCGCTGGCCGGCGGCAGCACCTCGACCCAGGTCGTGCCGCTGTCATAGCGGCCGACGAAGCCGTCGAAAAGCTTGTAGAGGATTTTGTGGAAAACGGCCCCACCGACGAAGAACTGGATAAAGTTAAAAATCAGGCGGAGGCTTCCCTGTCGTTTGCGCAGGTAGAACTCCTCAACCGGGCCATGAACCTGGCCTATGCCGCCAACGCCGGTAACGCCGAATGGGTAAACGAAGACGAAGAGAAGATACGGAGTGTGACCAAAGAGGGCATTCAAAAGGTAGCCCGGCGTATTCTCCGCCCTGAGAATTGTTCTACCCTGTACTACCACGCTACCCAGCCTAACTGATGAGCGCACCATTTCCGTTTCGCGTTGGGCAGGGGTACGATGTCCATCAGCTCGAAGAGGGCCACCCGTTTTGGCTGGGGGGCATTCTGATACCACATACCCACGGGGCCAAAGGGCATTCTGATGCCGATATTGTATGCCACGTACTGTGCGATGCCCTGCTGGGAGCCGCCAATATGCGCAACATCGGCTACCATTTTTCTGACAAAGACCCTCAGTGGAAAGGTGTAGATAGTAAAGTGCTGCTGTCACGAGTGCTCGAAATGGTACGGGAAAAAGGCTTCGAGGTTGGTAATGTGGATGTGACCATCGTCTTGCAGCAACCGAAGCTTAACCCGCACATCCCGGCCATGAAAACCTGCCTGGCCGGCGTGATGGGCGTGGACGAAGAGTCCATTTCCATCAAGGCCACTACCTCCGAGCACATCGGCTTTGTGGGTAGGCAGGAAGGCATAGCGGCCCACTGCGTAGCATTGATTTACAAAAAATAAACCCTTATAATCCAGGAATGAATATGTTCAAAAAGTCTTTGTTGCTCACTATGCTGGGAGCCAACTGCGCAATGCTGGCCTTTGGCCAGGTGGTAGAAGCTCCCATTGGTTTTGAAGAGTACGATCCTATATCTACGCTGAAAGTAGAAGAGCACATACCTACCCGGTCAAAGTTTCCCTTCATCGATGTGCATAACCATCAGTACCGCATGCCCGACCAGGACCTGAACTACCTGACCTCCCAGATGGATAGTCTGAACATGCGCATCATGGTAAACCTCAGCGGTCGGGGCTGGTACCAAAACTGGGACGAGGGTACGGCACACCTTAACAATGCACTACAAAATGTGCAGAAAAATCAGCCCAACCGGGTAGTGGTTTTTACAAACATTCAGTTCAAGGGCTTTGGGGAATCCGACTGGACCCAAAAAGCCGTGGCCCAGCTGGACGCCGATGTGAAAATGGGAGCCAAGGGGTTGAAGATTTACAAAAGCCTGGGTTTTAGTGGTATCGTAGATGAAAAAGGGAAGCGGGTGGCCGTCAACGACAAGCGCCTCGACCCGGTATGGGCCAAATGCGGCGAACTGGGTATACCGGTGCTGATTCATACTGCCGACGTACCGTCGTTCTGGGACCCCCTCGACCGCTACAACGAGCGCTGGCTGGAAATTAAAACGCACCCCGGCCGCAACCGGGCCAAGGACGCCGTGTCGTTTGAAGCGCTGATCGCCGAGCAGCACGATATTTTTCGAAAACACCCAAAAACTACCTTCATCAACGCCCACATGGGCTGGTACGCCAACAACCTCAAAAAGCTTGATAGCTTAATGATCGCTTTCCCCAATACCTACGTGGAAATAGGAGCCGTGATCGCCGAGCTGGGACGTCAGCCCCGCACCGCGAAAAAGTTTTTTGAAAAATACCAGGATCGGGTGCTTTTTGGAAAAGATAGCTGGGTACCCTCCGAATACACTACCTACTTTCGGGTGCTCGAAACCGAGGATGAGTATTTTCCCTACCACAAAAAGTACCACGCCTTCTGGCGCATGTACGGACTAGGACTGCCGGATGAAATCCTGAAAAAGCTTTATTACAAGAACGCCCTGAGAATCATCCCCGGTTTGGATAAGAGCGCCTTTCCCAACTAAGGTTCACAAGAAATTCGATAAAACGCTGGCCGCTCTTTCCGGGATGCTGGCGTTTATTATATCAAGCCCATGAAAGGAAAAATAACCCGCATAGAAGTGTACCGCCTCAATATTCCGTTGAAGGCTCCGGTCACCATTGCCATTGGTACCATCTCGGAAGCCCGAAACATCCTTGTCAAAATTATCACCGAAGAAGGTACCTACGGTCTGGGCGAGGGCGCACCCTTCTGGATGATCGTGGGGGAGACCCAGGACTCCTGCCTGGCCACCGCCCGCGACTTTGCCCGCTTGCTGCTAGGCCGGTACGTGTGGGACATCGAGGGAAATGTACGGCTCATGGAAAACTACCTCACGCGCAACTTTACCTGCAAAAGTGCCTTCGATATGGCCCTGTACGATGCCGCTGCCAAGCTGACCGGCATGCCCCTGTACCAGTTTCTGGGAGGAGGCCGGAAGACGATCGTGACCGACGAGACCATTTACCTGGGTACCCCCGAAGCCATAGCCGAAGATGCGATCGGTATCCGGGAGCGGGGCGCAAACGCCATCAAAGTGAAGTTAGGCAAGGAGCCCGACGAAGACATCCGGCGAATCCGGGCCATACGCGAGGCTATCGGGGAGGGGCTCCCCCTGCGGGTAGATGCCAATCAGGGCTGGGACTACGTGTCGGCCGTGAAGGTACTGAAGGCCATTGCCCCCTATGGCGTAGAGTACTGCGAGCAACCCGTAAAGCACTGGGACATCGACGGCATGGCCCGCGTGCGAGCCAACTCACCCATTCCGATCTGCGCGGACGAATCGCTCTTTACGCATATCGACGCCCTGCAACTGGTACAAAAGCAGGCCGTAGATTATTTCAATATCAAGCTATCCAAAAGCGGGGGCATCCACACCGCCCTCAAAATCAACGCCATTGCCGAGGCGGCGGGTATCCCCTGCATGATCGGGTGCATGTCAGAGAGTCGGCTGGGCATCACGGCCAATGCCCACCTGGCGGCGGCGCGGTCAAATATTATCTTTTATGATCTGGATTCTCCCTTCGAGCATGCCGTCGATCCGGTGGTAGGCGGGGCAATCTATCGGGATCACTACCATCTTGACTTGCCGGATACGCCGGGCCACGGTGCGGACTTTGGCGCTGAATTTTT
>CATMVR010000642.1 GCA_950075905.1 uncultured Persicitalea sp.
TGGGGTCTGCCACTGTACCCGCTACTCCCCCCGAGCTGATCTGCACCGGCCTGAGTACTTCGTTGGCCCGGTTCAGGAGTAGTATCCAAAACTCTTCGTGGGGTTTGTCAAGGAGATAGGGCTTTATTTCGTCGTAGGCATCCCGGGCACTGGTGATTCTGCGACGGCGGGGGCCTTCCGCCTCTTTTCTCCGCCTACCCAATTCAAGCGCCGATACAATAGTAATGGCTTTGGCAGGTCCGATACCTTTGAGTTTGGTCAGGTCAGCTACCGACATTCGGGCTAATTCGTTGAGATTGTTACCCGCGGCACTGAGAACGATCTTTGCTACGTCTACCGCCGACAAATCGACGGTACCCATGCCGAGCAAAATGGCAATAAGCTCGGCGTCCGACAGGGCCGATTTTCCTTTTAGCAACAGCTTCTCTCGGGGCCGGTCTTCTTCGGCCCAACTCAAAATCTTACGGGGGTTGTAGGGAGTATCTTCCAAGCAAATACGTGTTTTTGAGTTAGACCGGATAGTGAGAAAAAGTAATCAACAATAGCCCATTTTTTTTTGAAAACCACTATCCCTAACTTCCCAGTTTCGACAGAGCCGCTCTGGCTTTGTTGTCGATACTGTTTTTGTACTCGTGCTTTTTGTAAGACATTGCTTTTTTAAAAGACGTAATAGCCTGATTTTTTCGGCTATGCTCGACATGAATATACCCCATCTGCAATGCCGACGATGGGCCAAAGTACAAGTTGGTGTTATTGGTAAGAAGAATAGATCGCTGAAAGTAAGTTAAGGCCTGCTCGGGTTTTCCCATTTTCTGTAAAATTCTCCCCCGACGGTAGTTCAGTTCTGCCTTGTTGGCCATCGTTGAAAACGAGGCTTCGGAATAATCATCCAAAGTTTCCAGCGCTTCGCTCAGGTACCCACCATCGCTGGCATATCGGGCCACAAAAAGTACCTTCTGCTCCGCCAGTACCTGGCCGGCTACGTACGACTCGGCAAATTTGGCGGCGTACTGGTCAGACTCGACGATGGTTTTGCCTACGGTACCTACCCGGGCAATGGCTTTGGCGGCTTCCTGGTCGCGGCCCATGAGCCACAAGCAGAGAAACTGCTTGAAGTAGCTGTCCTTTAAAAAGTTGAATCCTTTGAAAGCATTCTGAAATCGCACATAGTTGGTATATGCAGATTGGTATTGCCCTTTCTGCAAAAGGATTTCGGCCCGGAGATAATCCAGAAAAGGGAAAGCAATATAGGCCGATGAGCGGGGTGCTTTGTTTAGAATAGCCAGGGCCTGTTCGCTTTTCCCTTCTTTCATCAATACAGAGGTTGCAAAAAAATGCAGGAGCAGATTATCCGGATGCTCAGCTGGCAGTGCTTTCAATTCTCTGAACTGATCTGTGGACAATCGCAGGGTATACGCATGCAGCAGGAGTTCGATAAGCCCGGCTTCCTGCCCAAAAAAAGGATCTTTTTGTTTTACCAATCGCAATTCGCGAATCCCCTCCTCTACGCTACCGGTCATACCCAACGCCCTGGCTACCCAGGAGTACTGCTCAGGTACCGACCCAATGAGGGCGTGCAGCAGGCCCAGTGACTTGTAGGTAGGCACAAATGCCGGATACTTTTTTTGGTTCTCTTCCAAGAGGCGGTAAGCCTTGATAATATCCCAACAGGCACTTACTTCGTTGCCGAATTTTAGTTTGGCAAATGCCCAATGTAACCTCACCTCGGCCATTAGCAGGCGTTTGAGGGGGGAGTTATCCGACATTTTCTCCAATGTGGCCAGGCGGATGTCCTCATATTTTGAAAGGGTAGCGTACGCTGACCTGTTTTCAGAAATAAGCAGATAATACATATCGGCGTAGTTATCCAGATACACCAATGCCCCATTTTCGGGCTCCCGGCTACGCTCCTGCTCGAGCAGAGTTCTGGCTTTGTCCAGCCTGAGTTTTTGTATTTCAAAGTAGGCAAGTTGCAGGCGTGGGGTAAATACCTGCTCAATCTCCATATCGATTTCGGTGGCATTAACTGCCACACAGTTTACTAATGCCACCAAATATGCTACAACGTACTTTATAAATTTTCTATTCATGATCACTCTTTACTGGCATATACGCATCAAGCCAACCAAAAGATGCTTTGTGGGATTCTTTTTCCCAACAGGCATACCATTTCCATACCCTACCCTCTTAACTAAAAATGGCTGCCCTTGGGGCAACCATTTTTCATTTTTTTTCTAAAACTTAACATTTAGCGACGACCTGTCGTTATCACGGGTTCCGGTACATCCACTCCGCCAAATATTCTGCCGCAGTGCTCGCAAACGATCAGTTTTTTGTGCTCACGTATATCTGCCTGGCGTTGAGGGGGCACCACGTTGAAGCAACCACCGCAAGCTCCACGTGATACTGACACTACGGCCAGACCGTTGAGAGAGTTATTGCGGATCTTCTGGTAAGATTTGAGAAGACGTTCTTCAATTTTGGCGGCTTTTTTATCCCGCTCAGTCCTCAGGGCTTTCTCTTCCTCCTGGTTTTCGCTCGTGATTACGTCCAGCTCCTGCTTTTTGGTTTTCAGATCTTCCTTTCGCTCATTGAGCACCGACTGGGTATTGTTCAGATCGTCTTCGATCAAACGGATACGCGCCCGGGCTTCACTGATTCGCTTGTCGGCCAGTTGCATTTCCAGCTCCTGCAATTCGATTTCTTTCGTAATGGCATCGAACTCACGGTTATTGCGCACATTCATCTGCTGATCCTTGTAGCGGGCAATGAGCTTCTCGGAGTCTTTTTGGCTGTTTTTGAAAGAATCGATGGTAGCGTTCAGGGTGGCAATCTCACTATTGAATTTTGAGATTCTGGTTTCGAACCCAACTATTTCGTCTTCCAGGTCGCTAACCTCTTCGGGCAAATCTCCCCTGATTTTCAAGATAGTATCCAGTTTGGAATCTATCTCCTGCAATTCCATCAGTGCTTCTAATTTTTGAGCGATCGTGTTTTCCATGTATGGCTTTTGGTACGTTTTTTACTTTTGAATGGTTTATTTCTGCTGGCAGTGGGCTAGTAAAAATAGGAAACCGGGTTGGTATTTGTTTCTGCTAAATAAAGCGCAAAATTATCAAATTTTTTCGATATTTGGTTAAAGAGAAGCTGTTTAGTAAACACTTCACTCTCGTAATGGCCAATATCGCAGATCATGATGCGATTCTCGGCATCAAAAAATTCGTGGTATTTAAAATCTCCCGTTATGTAAATGTCGGCCTTTTCTCGCAACGCATTTTGTAGCAAAAAACTTCCGGAACCACCACAAAACGCAACTCTTTGAACTTTTTGTTCCATTATTTCTGTATGCCTAATGGTTCCACAATTGAACGTTTGTTTCAGTTCCATCAAAAACTTTTGAGTGTCAATTGGTTGAGGCAGCTCTCCAATCATTCCTGCTCCCTCATATGGATGAGAATTTGCTAAATCGATTACGTCAAACGCTAT
>CATMVR010000643.1 GCA_950075905.1 uncultured Persicitalea sp.
CAAAGATGTAAGTTTCTAATTATCAAATCTTTGCGCCCTTGCGTCTTTGCGGTTAAAATATAAACTAATTCTGCATAATGAGTAGCTTTCAATAGGTGGTAGGTAGCGGTAGTGAGAGCAGCCAGTTCGATGATCTGAAAACCGGTTTCAATAGCTGCTTCCACAAAAACCTCTGGTGCCAGCCTTCCAGATAAAGTTTTCCAAGTGAATATTTCAGGGAAATCTCCCAAAAGCTGACAGGGCTCACCAGGATGTTCTCATTCGGGTTTTTTAAAAGGAGCCTGACTTCCGGGGATAGTTTACCCGGCGAGCATACGGCCCAAATCAAGGTGTGGGTATCAACCAGGTAGCTCATGCGCCCTTGAACTCCTCTTCCGTTATTTTAAAATCATCCGCAAAGCGTACTTTTCCTTTGTGTTGCAAGATGCCCAGTTTGCGAGGTTTGCTTCTTTTGTACGATTTGGGAACCAAATAGGCTACTACTTCTTTCTTTTTGCCAAAGGCCACCTCTATTTCTTCACCTTCCTGCACTTCTTTGAGGAGTTCAGAAAAGCGGGCTTTTAGTTCTCCGATGGTTACTGTTTTCATGGGTATTTGATTTTTGTTTAAAGATACCATTTTCAGCTACAACAATAATTCCCATGCCGAGCCAGAGAGTCAGATCCAGGAAAAAAAACGGGGAGATTTTACCAGTGCCGGTACTTTTAATATACATACGACCTACCCACCCAAACGACAACCCGGCTGATAGCTGACTGCCGATGGCCAATAGCCCCAATACCCCGCGTTTCATTTTCAAACTCTCCCGTGACAATGAATAAAAAACATTTTCTGATACTAATCACGGGCATTCTGCTTTGCGGGGCCCTGGTGGCTGCCGTCAGCCTGTCCCCGGCGGTCTTTCCGGGTGAAGTACCTCCCTCCCAGGCGCTGGCTACGTTTCAACTGGCCGAGGGATTCCAGATCGAACTGGTAGCGAGTGAACCCCTGGTAGCGGACCCCCTGGCGATGGAAATTGACGAAAACGGCCGGATGTACGTGGTCGAAATGCACGGCTACCCACTCGACAAGAGCAGAACCGGCAAAATAAAAATCCTGACCGATACCGACGGCGACGGGCAAATGGACCACAGTATCCTATTTGCCGAAGGGCTGATGCTCCCCACCGGCATCATGCGCTGGAAGCAGGGTGTACTGGTGACCGATGCCCCGCACGTGCTCTACCTCGCCGATACCGATCAGGACGGCCGCGCGGATGTACGGGATACCCTCCTGACGGGCTTTGCGCTCTCCAATCCGCAGCACAATCTCAACGGTCAGGTCCTCGGCCTTGACAACTGGATCTACCTGGCCCACGAGTCGGCCATTTCCACCCAGTCCTACCGGGCTGAGTTTGGGGATCGGGGCGGGGAGGTATACTACCCCGGCCGGATCGATAGCCCCCGGCTTCCCGAAAACGCCCGGGGACGCGGGGTACGGATGAAGCCGGATCAGGGCGGGCTGGAAATTCTGGCCTCCAACACCCAGTTTGGGCATACCTTCGACCCGTGGGGGCACTACATGGTGGTCAGCAACGCCAACCACGCCATCCATCAGGTGATGGGGGCGGAGTACCTCCAACGAAACCCGCATCTGCTGGTAAGTAATGCCACCCAGTCCATCTCCGACCACGGTCGGGCCGCCGAGGTATTTCCGATCACCCAGAACCCCCAAAACCAGCTCCTTACCGATGTGGGAGTTATTACCTCCGCTTGCGGATCTACCTACTACCAGGGCGGATTGTTCCCGGCCCTTTTCGACAGCGTGGTCTTCGTGGCCGAGCCGGTGAGCAACCTGATCCACGCGGACGTACTGCAAAATCAGGGGGCCACATTCACCGCTAGTCGGGTGTACCCCAACCGGGAGTTTCTGGCCTCAACGGATGCCTGGTTTCGGCCGGTGAATATGTATTCCGGTCCCGACGGGGCCCTGTATGTGATAGACTACTACCGGCAGATCATCGAACACCCCGAGTGGATGGCGGATGAGGTGGTACGCTCCGGCGCGCTGTACAACGGTACCGACAAGGGCCGCATCTACCGCATTACGCCCCGTGGTACCCGCCCTGCCGCCTGGACCCGTGGGCTATCACTAGGACGAAAAAACAGTAAGGAATTGGTACAAACGCTGGCGGAGCCCAATCTCTGGTGGCGTCGCCACGCCCAACGGCTGCTTCTGGATCGCGGGGCCACGGACGTCGTTCCGGAGCTGGAAGCTATGGCCCGGCGCGGCACCTCCCCGCTGGGACGACTTCACGCGCTTTGGACCCTGGAAGGGTTGGGTGCCCTCACTCCGCAACAAGTTATAGCGGCGCTGCGGGATGCCCATCCGGGTGTTCGGGAAAATGCTTTGAAACTGTCGGAGCGCATTCTTGATAAAGAGCCCGCTGTGTCAAAAGCCCTCCTGGGGTTGGTGCATGATACCAACGCCAAGGTACGCTACCAGCTCCTCTGCACGCTGGGGTACATGAGCAGTCCGGCGGCCATCGAGGCGCGGCACACGCTTCTTTTTCGGGATATGGAAGACCCCTGGGTGCAGATCGCGGCGCTATCGGCGGTACCTGCCCCCGGCGAGAATCTGCTGGACAAGGTATTGGCCCAACCCGAGAGCAACGGCCGGAACGAGCTGATCGAGCGCCTCAGCGCGATGCTGGGAAGCGCGGGGCCCGTATCCCGGCAGCGGGCTATGTGGACCAGGGCCCTGAACGCCAACACCACCGCCGACTGGCCGGGGAGGGTACTCCGGGGATTGGCGCAGGGGTTGAAAAACAACCGTTCGGCCCTCGCAGAATTCTCCGAAGCCGACCGGGAGTTGCTAGCGCAATCTGCTCTTTCGCTTCCTTCCGTTGACCTCAGAAAAGGAGCCACCCAACTGCTGCAACTGACCGGCCTGCCGGCTACTACCCGGGAGGCTACGGTGACGAAGGCCGTTGCGTTGGCCCGGTCTGAGCAAGCCCGTCCCGAGCAGCGCGCCACGGCGGTACAGTTGCTGGCGCTCCACCCCGCTCCACAACGTGCCAACCACTACCGTGAACTCCTGGTACCGACCGAGTCGCTGGTGGTGCAGTTGGCGGCTTTGCAGGCGTTGGCGGCGCTGCCGGGTAGTACGGTAAGCAGGTACGTCATTGAGCGGTGGGCTTCGCTGACTCCCGAGCTGAGGAATGCGGCTATCTCTACGTTTCTGGGCAATGATGATCGGGTAACACTGCTGCTCGACGCCGTGGAGCAGGGTACCATCGACCCGGCGAGTATCGGGTGGCCCCGGTCGGTAAGTCTGATGGCCCAGAAAAATATTCCCCTGCGCGACCGCGCCCGGCAACTGCTGACCCAGGGAACCAAAAACCGGGAGGAGCTGGCAAGTAAAAACGACTCCGCCTGTGTCTTTTCCGGCGACTATTCTTGCTGAACGGCGTGGGGTTTTGGAAGTTGTTCGGCCTGACCT
>CATMVR010000644.1 GCA_950075905.1 uncultured Persicitalea sp.
TACCCGCTCTTTGCGGGATGATGCTTGTTTTTTTGTTGTCGGGCGGCTGCACCCGGCAGTCTCAGCAGGCTTCGGGTACCTCCTTCGACGTCCAGGAAACCACCATTTCCGACATCCACCGGGCTTTCCAAAATAAAACCTGTTCCTGCGAGCAACTGGTGCGTACCTACCTCAACCGCATCCAGACCTACGATCAGCCCACGGGCCTGAACGCCATTATCCTTACCAATCCCGAAGCTTTGCAAAGAGCGCGTGAACTGGATGCTGAGTATAAAAAGACCGGCAAGCTGCGGAAACTGCACTGCATTCCATTGATCGTGAAAGATAACTACAATACCAAAGGCTTGCAAACCACCGCCGGTTCGCTGGCGCTGAAAGGCTTTGCGCCGGCCACGGATGCTTATCAGGTACGGGTACTGAAAGAGGCCGGGGCCATTGTGCTGGCCAAATCCAACATGGCCGAGTGGGCCTTCAGTCCCATGGTTTCCATTAGCTCTATCGCGGGCGAGACGCGCAATCCCTACAACCTCGACCACGTACCAGCCGGATCGAGTGGCGGTACCGGTGCCGCCGTGGCGGCCAACTTTGGGGCCGTGGGCCTGGGTACCGATACCGGCAACTCCATCCGCGGGCCTTCGTCGCACAACGCACTCGTGGGTTTCCGCTCTACCATTGGCCTGACCAGCCGGGAAGGGATTGCACCGCTGTATTTGCGCAATGACGTTGGCGGCCCTATGGCCCGTACCGTGGAGGATGCAACCCGTATTCTGGAAGTAATAGCCGGCTACGATCCCGCCGACCCGATTACGAAATATAGCGAAGGGAAAATACCAGCGAACTACACGCAGTATCTCAGCAAAGACGGTCTGAAAGGCGCGCGGATTGGCATTCTGCGGACATTGAGCGACAAAGACCCTGACCCGCAGGTGAAAGCCCTCTTTGAGCAGTCCATTGCTGACCTGAAACGGCTGGGGGCAGAAATCGTTGACCCGTTTGAGGTAGCCGATTTTGATAGTTTACGTAAGGATCAGTGGTGCTCGGTGTTTCAGCACGACATCAATGAATACCTTTCCTCGCTCGGCCCTAACGTACCCGTGAAGAATCTGGAAGAAATCGTGGCTTCGGGCAAGTACTCGCCCTACATTGAAAACAACTTGAAGAATCACCTCAAAAACCACTATTCCATCGTAGAGGATGCTACAACCTGTACAGACGCTTACCACGATACACGGCGTATCGCTTTTCGGGATGCCATCACGCAGGCCATGAACAAGTACCAGGTAGATGCGGTAGTGTACCCCTCCTGGAACCACCCACCCGCCAAAGTGGGCGACTTCAAAGGCTACAAGGGAGATAATAGTCAGGTGATTGCCCCACATACCGGGATGCCTGCTTTTACGATACCCATGGGCTATACCTACGAAAACCTCCCAGCTGGTTTGCAGTTTCTGGGGCGCATGTACGACGAGCCAACGCTGATCCGGCTTACTTACGCTTACGAGCAGGGGACGAAGCACCGGAAAGTACCGGAGGGGTTTGGGAACTGAAAAAGTAAAAGAAGGGCTAAGGGTATATTTTTGGAGACAGAAATTTGTACTAGCTGAAACTCGCTTGAATAATGGCGAGCATTTTAAGGGGGTTAATAACCGGTAATAAAGTTGTGTCCTGAGAGGTGAAATCTTTTAGATTAGCAGTAACAAAGTAATCAAGTTGAAAACTGAGGGCAACTTCATATTGGAACGCATCTTCCAGATCTTTCATATTGCGAAGGCATGCTTTTTGGAAGGGAGTATTGCTGGTAGGGATAATTTCAAAAATCAGCAGTATGTAGTTTAGACTGTCGCGTAATTCGGCTCCTTTCCGGCCAGATTTTTCAAGAACATATGCAATGGTATACATTGAGCCAGCGGATATGTATGCTTCGACTATGCCTTTTTCTGCCGCCTCAGCAATCATGGTAGCCTCGTCGGCAAAGGTATTTTGTCTATCCAAAAGCCAGTCTAGAAGGACATTGGTGTCTAAGAATACCTTCATAGACCATACCTTTCCTTGTGCATCATTTCCTTGATCTCCTGGTCAGTTTTTCCCGACAGGGCAGACTTAGCAATTCCCCGTAGTTTTTGGGCCTTGGTCATTCCTTTCGTTGATAGATATCCTCTTGCCGCTTTGGACGAGGATAAGAACTCTTCCACCATTTGTGATAATGACAGCTGCCTTCTCTGAGCCATTTCTTTGGCATGAGCAACCAGAGATTCTTCAATTGTTAACGTTAATTTGACTTTGGGCATGGCCATAGATGTTGTTACTGGAACATAAATGTACCTATTCCTTAAATTGAATACAATATTTAAACAAAAACGCCCCGACCACCAGTGTAGTCAGGGCGTTTTATTTAAAAGACCTTACTGATTCACAACTGTTTCTCCGTCCTTCAGCGACCAGTCATTGCCGTAAAACCCGGCCATTTTCACACCTTCTACGCCGTTGCGTAGCATGTTATTGCTGAAAATCATGAAGTCCGGAAAACCGCTGCCGCCGCTGAAATACTGGTTGGCGTTGGTGGCCTTCATGCCCGTCGGTCCCGAGCCGCTCACTACCGCAATGGAAGCTACGTCACTATCCTGCCGGGGCCACACAAAGTAGGCCGCAAGGTCATTGCCGGTAAAGGTCTTGCTGCCAGCTACCACCTTCCCGTTGGTGATCTGAATGGGACATTCGCCAAGCAATGTAGACCAGGAAGCATGGGTAGAAGCGTTGCCGTACAGCACAATGCCGCGGTTGGGATACTTCTTGGGGTCAAAGTCCGTATCGGCGATGAGGTCTACGGCGCCGTTGCCCCGGTAATACCACGTCTCGGCGTCAAACTTGGCCTTGTCCAGCGCCCAGGCGTTTTCCTGCGCATTGCCCTGTGTAGCGTACACAAACACCATCCGGTTGTTGAACGGTTCCTTGAAGGTACCCGAGCGGCGGGTGTTTTTCTCGTTAGCCGCCGGCGCGTGGGTCAGCTTCCAGCCGTTTTCTTGTTCCAGAAAAATAGTTTCATCGGCCTTCCTGACGGTATACCTTACTTCCGCGAGGCTATCCAGCCGGATACTCACCAGCGTTCCCGGCGCAAAGCCATCCAGATTGAGCGAAAGGGTGGCTACATTCTGCGAAGTGCCGGTAATGCTTTTCTTGCCCTTATCCCGATCCAGAATTACCCGGCTGTATTGCAGCGGTACGGTCTGCTGATGGATGGTGGCCCACTTCATCTGCCCAGAAACACCCGGATTAGCCGTAGTGAAGTCTATGTGCTGCACGGTGGTATCGCGCGCCAGGGTATGCCAGCTAAAAAACTCAAAAATCGGGGGCCAGTCTACGCTGATGTCGCCGTACCAGTGGCTACCGCCGGGGTACTCGTAGTAGCTAAAATCGGGATGAAAGGTAGACAGCAGGCGCTTCATTTGCCGGGCGTACTCCACCGAAACCGTCCGATCGG
>CATMVR010000645.1 GCA_950075905.1 uncultured Persicitalea sp.
ATTTACAGGTTGAGAGCCGCTATTTCCCTCGCCCTTTGGGTTTACTTCGCACAAAGTTCGGGATGACTCATGTTTTAGTCGGTCAAAATCTGCTTACAATTTTGGCTCCCAGCCGGGCTGGTAGTCACGGCTCCAGTACTTCATCGCCTTTTTATCCATGATCTTGCCATTTTTCGGATCGACGTCCAGGTTTTGATTCATGCGGGAAGCGATATTGGCCAGGTGGCACATGTGTACGCTCTTGGCTCCCTCGTCGATGGGGGAGTTCTGCTTGGCGGTACCACGCACGGCGTCAAAGAAGTTTACTACGTGCAGGGTACTCATGTCGCCGCCGCCCCCCAGGGCCGTGCCGGCCTCGGTGTTCTTGCTCTGATTGGTGCGCATCAGCTTGCCCGAGCGGTCGTACAGCTTGTAGCCGCCGCGGTCTACGTATACGTTGCCCTCGGTACCAAAAATCAGCGTACCGCGATCACTGCCGAAGGTATTGTAGCCATTGCGGCTTTGGCCTTCCCACTGAATGATCTTGTTATCATCAAAGCGATAAGTGGCTTCCATGGTATCGTACATTTCCCAGCCGTCGTTGGGGAAGTACCGCTTGGCGGCTTCCACCTCCACGCGGGTGGGGTAGTCTACCTGCAGGGCCCAGCGGGCTACGTCCAGCTCGTGGGTACCGTTGTTGCCCGACTCGGCCGTACCGTAGTCCCAGCCGTACCAGTGCCAGTTGTAGTCCCAGGTTTCGCTGGTATAGTCGCGGCGGGGTGCGGGCCCCTGCCAGAGTTCCCAATCTAGTCCGGTAGGTACGGGGGCTTTCTTTTGCAGAGGTACCTCGCCCCGGGCCGACGCGTAGAAGGCAATGGCCTTGTAAGGCTTGCCAATAGCGCCGTTGTGAATTTCCTTGATAATCTCGATGGATTCGGGCGCGGAGCGCTGCTGATTGCCCATCTGAATTACCTTATTGTACTTCTTCTGGAATTCCACCAGCAACTCCCCCTCGCGGGGATTATGGCTGCATGGCTTCTCTACGTACACGTGCTTGCCGGCCTTCACAGCCATCCAGGTACCAGGTGCGTGCCAGTGGTCGGGGGTGGCGTTGATCAGCACGTCCACGTTGGGGTCTTCGATTACCTTCCGGATATCGTTTTCGAGCTTGGGGGAATAGTCGATGTGCTTGGAGAATTTCTTCGCCGCCGACTCCCGCTGACTCTTCATCACATCGCAGAGGTACACCAGCTCCACGTTGCTGCTTTTGAGGCCGATGGGCTGGTAGTAGGCACCCAAACGGCGGCCCAGCCCGGCGATGCCCACCCGCAGGCGGTCGTTGGCGCCCAGGATGTTGGAGTAGCTCCGGGCCGACATGCCCATGGTAGAACCGGCCAGCGTGACGCCGGCGGTACCCAGGGCTATTTTCTTGATAAATTCTCTTCTGGAATCTTGCATTTTCATACAGTAATTGATTGAATAAATGAATTATGCGCGCAATCAGGCTTTCCGCGAGCGGGTGCTGTCGAGCACGCCCCGGAAGTAGCCAATAGACTCGGCGATGCCCGCCAGCGGATCTTTCATATCCTTCTCGTATTCGAGACCGCACACGCCGCTGTACTTGATCTTACGGAGGGTTTTTACAATCGCCGGAATGTCGATGACGCCCCGTCCCAGCTCGCAGGTTTTGCCGTCGTGGGTGGCAGATGTAACGTTTTTGAGGTGCATGTCAAAAATCCGGTCTGAATATTTTTCCAGATCAGCAATAGGGTCGTTGCCGTAGCGCATGCTGTGGCCGATGTCGAAGCAAAGCCCCATGCGCTTGTCCATTTTACCGATCAGGTTCATGATGGAGATGGCATTGGGGTACAGCTTATCACCGGGGCCATGGTTGTGGATGGCGTAGCGAATGTTAGTGTCCTTTACCTTCTGCTCCACGTAGGGCAGGTCTTCGTGGTTTGGAATACCGATAATCAGGTCTACACCCACGCGTTTGGCGTAGTCGAAGGCCTGGTCAATGGCCTCGTGCGTTTTCATGTAGATGGGTCCTACGCCGTAACCGGTCACGTCTGATTCTTTCAGTTTGGCATGAAAGGCCGCAATCTGCTCCGGAGTACTGTTGAGTGGCAGGTGAAAATCCTTAATGCACAAGTATTTTAGCTCAGTTTTGCGCATCATGGCCAGCGCTTCGTCCAGCTTAAAATGTACAAAGCTGTATCCTGCGGCGCCCTGTTTGAAGGTGTCTGCGGCGGCCGGGGCGGCCTGATTTTCGCTGGCCTGGGCAAGACCGCTGCCTAGCAATGAAATGGCGACGGTACCCGAAGCACCTTTGATAAAATTACGACGTGTTGACATGGTTTTTTGGTTTACTTCCTGATAAGATACCGTACACTTTCTGAAGACGATAAACGTACGGATTACCCTTAGCTATCTAAAAAAGTCAGAAAAGCAGGCAGTATACCCACCCAAGGAGGGAGATACGGGGAATTTAAAAATCAAAAATGAAGGTAAAATCAGGTGGCGAGGTAGCGTAGGAGCATATCGAGGCGCTCCTGATCGATGCTCTCGACGGGGTCGTTGGCGTGGGCTTCCTGAATGTTATAACCAAAGCGTTCGAGGGTAGCTACGATGGGATTGATGTTGGTACGGTTCAGTTTCAGCGTCAGGCGGGCATCGTCGGGGTTTTCGTAGGTAGCCGCAGACGCGTAGTAGCTGCTAAGTACCTTGGTGCCATTAGACTCGATGAGGCGGCTCACTTCCGACAGCGAATAATCGCGCTCGGCAACTTTGAGTACCAGCACCGCGCCCCGTTCCTGAATACCCAGCTCGTCGGCAAAGCGTTCCAGCAGTTCGCTCACCAGAATGGTACCTTCCAGCAGGCCCTCCTCGTTGACCACGGGCAACACCCGAAGCCCGTACTGATTGACCAGCCGAAGCAGCTCGTAGACGTGCTGATCGGCGGTGGCGAAAACATCCTGATGCTGCCGGATGATCTCCGACAGGGGAGCCGCGTCATTGATGCTGTCGAGCAGGATCGACTCCGATACCACGCCCTTGTATACATCGTCTTCGGCTACCACGAGTTGCTGCGTGTCATAATCGTTCATCCAGTCCAATGCCGTACTCACCAGGTCGGTGAGTTTCAGGGTAGGGATCATTGGGTTGATTAACGAAGCAGCAAGCATAGGAATGGTCTTTTTCGAAAACTATAAAAAAACTGCATGACTTTCAAATAACTTCCGGAAAGTTTTCTGAATAATTACAAAAAAAAGGGCCGCACGCGACCCTTTTTTTTGCTTGTCCGGAGTATCACGCTGGTTCTAATAACGTGTGTTTTGTCAAAAATTGTTCCAGGATCACATTGAATTTGCGGGGATGCTCCATCATGGGGGCATGGCAGCACTTGTCAATAAAGTGCAACCCGGATCCCGCAATGAGGCGGTTGAACTCATGCCCTACGTAGGGGGGCGTGATGGTATCGTTGAGGCCCCA
>CATMVR010000646.1 GCA_950075905.1 uncultured Persicitalea sp.
CCTGACGTACACCGTTATGAGTAAGCGGGAACTCCTTCAACTCGTAAACGAAAAGTACGTCAGTGGTTGGGACGATCCCCGCATGCCGACTATATCCGGTTTGCGTCGACGTGGCTACACGCCTGAGTCTATTCGCAATTTCTGCGACCGCATCGGGGTGGCTAAGCGCGACAATCTTATCGATGTAAGCCTGCTGGAATTCTGCATCCGCGAAGACCTGAACAAAAAGGCGCTGCGCCGCATGGTGGTACTCGACCCCTTGAAGGTGGTCATTACCAATTTTCCGGAAGGCAAAATAGAGCTGTGTCAGAGTGAGAACAACCCCGAGGAGCCCGCTACCGGAAACCGCAAGATGCCGTTTACACGTGAGCTGTACATTGAGCAGGAGGACTTTATGGAAATTCCACCCAAGAAGTACTTCCGCCTGGCGCCCGGACAAATGGTACGCCTCAAAAGCGCCTACATCATCCGTTGCGACGAAGTGGTAAAGGACAATGAGGGCAACGTGACCGAAGTACGCTGCTCTTACATTGAAAACAGCAAAAGCGGACAGGACGAGTCCGGTATCAACGTAAAGGGTACCCTGCACTGGGTATCGGCCACAGAAGCCATACCCGTGGAGGTTCGGTTGTACGACCGCCTGTTCCGGGTGGAAGATCCGTCCGCGGAAGATGGGGATTTCAAAGACTATATCAATCCCGAGTCGCTGACCGTCATTACCGGCTACGCGGAGCCCGCCCTACGGGATGCTCAGCCTGGCGAATCTTTCCAGTTTTTGCGGAAGGGGTATTTCAGCGTTGATCCGGACAGTAATTCCGAAAAACTGATCTTTAACCGGACCGTTGGTCTGCGCGATACCTGGGCCAAAAGCGGTAAGTAAAAAATACCTTTTAGAATGATTGAAAAGGCGGGCTCTTCGGGGCTCGCCTTTTTTGGTAAGTTTCTGTCTCAGATCAGCTTTTCCGACATTTCTGGACTCCGGCCGTACCTTTGGGAGGAATCAACTATTTTTTGTGATTTAACACAATAGTCAATACTTGTTTCATGCTATGTGACGTTTTGAAAATAACTACTTCCTACCCCTATATCCTGCTGCATCATGAAAAAATTATACGCATTCGGGCTACTACTATGTGGATTGGCCCCGGCCCACGCTACTCATCTCCTTGGCGGGGAAATTCAGGCCAAACACATCACCGGCCTCACCTATGACATCACTACGGTACTGTACCTTGATGGGCAGAATGGACAAGCTGCCACCGATGCCCAGGCCGAAATTACGCTTTGCCTTGGCGATGGGAAACAAGTTACTGTAAAACGAATAAGTTCCGAAACTCTCCCGGGTTCTCCAACCATCAACCGCACCCTCTATCGGTTTCAGTACACGTATGCTACTGCCGGCCAGTATACCATCTCCTCGACTTTTGAGAAATTTGCCAACGACATCCTCAATATGCCCGCGCCTCCCCAGGAGCAGGCTATGGTGATTCAGACCAGCCTGAATACTTTGGTGCCCAACGGGACCGCGCAGACACCGGAGCCCAAATTTACTACCGGCCTCCGGCAGACCTATACCCTGCCCCTGGCCACCACCGACCCCGACGGCGATAGCCTCGCCTACCGGATCGTAAAAATCCTTCGTTCCAATCCTGACTGCGGCACTACCTTTCCCAACGGTGCCTACGTGTTTCCAAACGAAGTAACCCGCGAGGGTACTTTCAAAATTGACCGCTCTACCCTCACCTGGAACGCACCGACGCGCGTGGGCACCTACACCTATGCCTACGTGACCGAAGGGTGGCGGCAGGGCTTGAAAGTGGCCGAAAGCTGGCGTACCAATACCCTCTACGTGACCGACCTGAGCGGCGCTGTCAACCCAATACCTCCCTACGAGCCCGTACAACTCTACGAGTCCGGGCTGGTTACGGGCGTGGCGCAAGAGTTTCTCCCCGCCCATCTCATCCTGCAGGTATACCCTATACCCAGCGATGACTGGATCCGGGTAGAGGTGAATTCCCGCAAGCCCGCGGCGCTGGTCATTGAGCTGATGGACGCCCGGGGAAGGGTATTACAAAAATCGGAAGTTGGGCAGCCGGTATCACGGCACGTGCAGGAAATGAATATGCAGCATCTGGCCCGGGGCATCTATTTTGTCCGCGCCAGAAGTACCGAAGGGGCTATTACGAAGAAGGTGATTCGGTAAATGGAATTCCCCTACCCTACCGGCACCACATCTACCTCTACTTTCAACTTTTGCTGACCGGAGCTGAGCAGGATACCTTTCAGCGGTGGCACGTCGCTGTAATCCCGCCCCCAGGCAGTGGTGATATGACGCTGACCGGGTACAACGTTGTTTGTCGGGTCAAAATCGCACCAGCCGAGACCGGGTACGTAGGCCGAAATCCAGGCATGGGAGGCGTCGGAACCCTGCAATTTCTCCCTACCAGGAGGGGGCAGCGTTTCGAGGTAGCCGCTCACGTAGCGTGCTGCAAACCCCATGCTCCGGATACCCGCCAGGGCCAGGTGGGAAAAGTCCTGACACACCCCTTTTTTCTCCCGCAGCACCGTTTTGAGGGGCGTATGCACCGTAGTGGCTTCGGGGATAAAGTCAAATTCCTTATAAATTTTTTCGCACAATTGCCGAATCCCCTCGTACAGGGGCTGATCGTCGGCAAAACAAGTACTGGCAAAGTCCTGCACCTCCTCGTCCCACTGCACAAACGGACTCGGCAGCAAGTACTGCAACACTTCGCTTTTGATGGTCAGATCACGCTGAAAAAGTGCCCTGACTTCCCGACAAGCGTAGCTGGAATGCAGGTGTAGCTCTGGTTCGGAAAAGTTATTTTCGACGCGGCTCTGCGCCTCTACCACCAGCTTGCGATGAGGTACCTGAATGGAAAAATAGTGAACCTGGTTGCCAAAAAAATCAACCCTGCCGACCACCTCCGCGGGGGCAGGGATAATTTTCAGCTCAAAGGCATTACATACCTGGCCTGGTGTGGGCCGCGGGTACAGGCAGGCCACGCTATGGTACCCGCTCACGGGTTCGCGGTATTCGTACACAGTGCGGTGTATTACCTTATATTTCATCTTCGCCGGGTTGTGTGAACTCTCCGAAGAGAGACGGCTGAATAGCCACGTGATTAAAATACAGATTGGACAGGCTCTCGGAGGCAGATAGCATCAGGCTGGTGATGTCAGCCATGAGGGTATCCAGCGAAGCCCGGTAGCTGGTATCGGGGTCGTACTGGCACAGGCTGGGCACATCGGCTAGTTTGATTTTGGCCGTGGCGTCCAGCACCAGCTTCTGGGCCTGATTTAGCCGGTCGTTGGAGCTCATGGTAGGGAGCTTGTCGAGGTAAAACGTCAGTAAGTCGAGCAGGTACACCAGTGAGTAGGGCGAGCTTGCTTCCAGCAGTACCATGTCGAGCACCGGCGCTAATCCAATCTGCAGCCGG
>CATMVR010000647.1 GCA_950075905.1 uncultured Persicitalea sp.
GGGCCTTATCCATACTTCCCCCCCCACGGGTTACTACGTGGATGTGTTCCGGTCAAAATCTGACCTGCCCAACGAGTACCACGACTACATCTACCGAAACCTGGCCGATACGCTGACGCTGCAGGCCGGCAGCAAGCCGATTGCCTTCGCCCCCGACACCCAGCGGTTTCAGGGGTCGGCCGCGAAGGAATGGTCCCGAAACCGGGCCTTCCGGCATCCGGGCTGGCATTTTTTTGAGCGCGTGGAAACAGCACAGCCGCAGCCAGGACAGGTTCTTTCGGGGCTGTTTACCGCCAATCAGTTAGGCCCAACGCCCGTACGGATGAAGTTATTTATCAACAACCCCAAAGGCAGGGAATATACCAGGGCGGTATCGCCGGTATCCAAAGAGGTAGCCAGGCCCTACGCGGAGACAAAGATTCCCACCCTGGTTATTCGGCAAAAGGGCGAAGCGTGGCAACACCCGTTCGCGGTGGTTTACGAGCCCTACACTACCGAAGAAGGGAGTGTAGAATCGGTGGAGGATATTGTGCAGGATGATGTTTTTAAAGGGTTGAAAATAACCTCGCGGCCCGAAGGAAAAACCATCGTTCAGTACGTCATTGTGGCCGACACCGCCGCTGCGCGCTTTGAGGACAAGGAAACAGGTATCAGTTTTACGGGTCGGTATGGCGTCATCACCGTATCCCCCCAGGGTCAGCTGCTGTCCGTGTACGTCGGGGAGGGCTCCGGGTTCCGCTTTGGCAAGGCCCGGATTGATTCCGACAAAGAGGGTAGTTTTTCTGCCTTTGTGGACTTTTCTTCGGGTAGCGCCCGTTTGTCCGGACCGGATCACGTACGGGTAACCCAGCCCTGAAAAGTCAAACCCATTCGTTTTTAACCTCAACCATTTGTAGTCAAACCTTTCCGCATGAAAACGACTCTGCCCTATTTTTTGCTTGGTATTCTGCTGCTAATGGGAGCAATAAGTATTCCCAAAGAGCAAAAACAGGTACCTGCCCGGCCCAACATCCTGTTCATTGCCGTGGACGACCTGCGGCCCGAACTCAATTTTTATGGTGCCCGGCACATCAAGTCGCCCCATCTGGACAAACTGGCCGGTGAGAGCCTGGTGTTTGACCGGGCGTTCTGCAATGTCCCGGTGTGCGGTGCCTCGCGCGCCAGTCTGCTCACGGGTACCCGGCCCACCCGGCATCGGTACCTTGGCCATGACACCCGCAAAGATTCGGATAACCCCACTGCGACCTCTCTCCCCAGGCTATTCCGGGAGAACGGCTACACCACGATCTCCAACGGCAAGGTGTATCACCACGCCAACGACGATGTCGCCGCCTGGGACGAAATCTGGCGCTCGAAGCTACCTAACCACGCACTGCCGGCCAACCGCCCCGCCCCTGTAAATGGCAAAGGGAATATTCGCGGTATGCCCTACGAAAATATCGAAGTAGCCGACGATGCCTACCCGGATGGGGACCTGGCAAATAAAGCAATCAACGATCTGAAAAAGCTGAAAGGCTCGCAAAAGCCGTTTTTCCTGGCCCTGGGCTTTCATAAACCACACCTACCCTTCAGTGCGCCCAAAAAGTACTGGGATATGTACGATATTAATTCCATTCAATTGCCCCAAAGCTACGCCCAGCCCACAAGTACTCCCAGGCAGGCCTTTCACAATTACGGGGAGTTACGAAACTACGAGACCGTGCCCAAAAAAGGGCACCTTGACCCGGCCATGGCCCGCACGCTCATTCACGGGTACTACGCCAGTGTCAGCTACGTGGATGCCCAGATCGGTCGCGTGTTGCAGGAGTTGACTGACCTGGGGATGGCAGAAAACACCATCGTGGTACTATGGGGAGACCACGGCTGGAACCTCGGCGACCATATGCTGTGGTGCAAGCACTGTACCTTTGCTACCAGCCTTAAAACGCCCCTGATTCTGAAAGTACCAGGACAAACCAAGGGCCAGCACACCGCCGCCATTGCCGAATACGTAGACATCTATCCCAGCCTGTGTGAACTCGCTGGCATCAAGGCGCCGGGTAACCTGGAAGGGGAAAGCCTGGTGCCGTTGCTGCAAGGAAAAGCACGAAAGAAGGATTATGCAGTGTCTAAATTTGCTGACGCCACCACGCTCATCAAGGGCAACCACTTCTATACCGAATGGGTGGACGATAAAGGCGTAGCCTACGCCCGGATGCTGTTCGACCATACCAACGACCCGCTGGAACTGGACAATCTGGCCGAAAAGGAAACTCACCGGAAAACCGTGCAGAAACTAGCCACGGAACTCCGGGAAAAATGGGGGAAGGATTACCTTATTAAATAGAGCCTAACCCCTGCTATCAATTCCGTATCCATCCAAACTATACTCCATACCATGGAAGCACAGCAACACATCTCAGCCGTCATCCAGAAATGGCAGAGAACCTACGCTCCATTTTTTTTTATTGAAACGGAGAAGAAACAACCGCTGTCCTGTCCCATCCGGCAGTTGCAACAGCGTAAAAGAGCATAACCTCCTGTCTATCAAATGTCTCACCAAACGGGACACACAATTTGGGACAGGTAATACAGCCTGGCAGATCCATCAAATAGAGGTAATATTGAAAACAGGAGCGGGTTCAATCCTACTACCTTTTCCAGGGCCTTCCTGATTTTGGTGTAGTTGTCTTGATTCACTCCGGATGGTCGGCCAATGTGCTTCCCCTTGGCTTTGGCCAGCAGTTGACCGGCGCGGTTTTTTTCGAGAATCATCTCGCGCCAGGCGGCCGTTGCCGTCATACTCGGTCAGGGCAGCAAAGTTTCCTATTACCAGTTTACCAGCTGCGGTGCTGGCGTCTATGCCAAAATCAAGGGCATTGAATATGATTCCTTTGTGGGCAAAATCCCCTATCAAATTTATGAGGCGGTCCCTGCTCCTACCAAGGCGCGAAAAACGCGATACTACTACGGTGTCCCCCTCGCGGAGCAGGGAAAGCATTTCATCCAGGGCGGGGCGATGCGTGGCCATACCTGAGATGTTTTCCTGAAATATCCGATGGCAGCCAAACTTCTGCAAGGCATCCATTTGGGTATCGGTATTCTGATAAGCCGTCGAAACCCGGGCGTATCCAAAAACTTGATTCATATCGAGGCCCTTCGAAACGGTCATTTAGTAGGGTTCATGAAGGCGCCCTTTCTTTTTTCTCTGGACCTACTTATTGGACCCTATTATAGGAGCCATACCTTTCTGAACCCCACCGGTGGGCGGGGTTCAGAAAGGTATGGCTTGTTGAGCTATTTTTAAGTAGGAGCACATGTAAAACAAGCTGTGTTTTAGACAAGAACTATTTATTAAATTTTAATGAAACTTCAAAATGAATGTAAACTTTTCGAACTTATACTAAATAAGAATTGGATTGTCGTATTTTTGTAGAATGGACTATACAACTAAGATAACAGAAACGGTAGACTTCC
>CATMVR010000648.1 GCA_950075905.1 uncultured Persicitalea sp.
CTGCCGATTGCCATCTATTTTGCCGTAAAGCTCATTCCGAACCAGGTTCTGAGCGACGCCACCGAAAAATCGCTCAACTACGAATGGTCAAAAGACCGGAATTGGTTTGGTCTGGCTATTATTGTCTTGATCTGGCTTTTATCGGCCTGGCTTTTATACAACCATTTTTGGGTGCAATTAAAAAACAGTACAAAAACCGTCACAAGTTGGCTGTATGGTTATTATCCGAGTTAAAGACCGGACAAATAATTCTCAGCCGGTTGAGTACTATTTTTTCTTGTCTGAGTAAGTCAGCTGTACAGCCAATGATGGGACGTTGATTTTTGAGATGGTGAGCAGAGACAGTTTTTACGGATATTCTACCACTCAAACACGCTTAGAATCGGTCTCAGCTAAACGTCGTTTCCTGAGATGCTTCTGGACAAGTCGTGACGGTTTATGTACCTTTTTTTAAACGTACCCCTATGGGCTATTCGGTCCGGACGCTGGTACGGGAGTACCCCGCCCAACTCACGGCGGTGCTGGATGTACGCCTGCTTCGCCCCACAACGAAGTGCTGGAATAGGTCGGTATGCCGATTATAATCTTCTTTCTGGATATATTGCCCATCGTAATGTGACTATATGAAAAAGATACTATTTATTGCACTGTACCTCGTAGGTTTGGCACATTTTGGCCATTCCCAGCAGGTCTTTATCGTAGAGGGCCAAGTTACAGATGCCACCACGGGCGACCCTGTACCTTTTGCAAACGTAGCAGTAAAAGGTACACTACATGGTACTACCACCGATTTTGACGGAAGATATAGAATCACCTATACCCTTCCGGCCGACTCCCTGGTAGTTTCCTACATTGGCTTTTCGAATAAATCCAAACCAATTGTACAAAACCAAGCGCAGCAAGTCATTGACATCACCCTCGCCCCTTCCATTTTTCAATTGAAGGAAGTGAAAATCTACGCCGGCGAAAACCCAGCCTATGCCATCCTGCGCAAAGTGATAGCCCACCGCGAAAAGAACAACCCTGATAACACAAACGCTTACGAATACAACTGCTACACAAAAATCCAGATAGATATAGATAATTTGTCCGAGAAGTTTCGCAAACGAAAAAGTGTACAGAAAATCACCAATCTGGTGGAGCAGTATGACGAGATCAAGGATGATGAAGGGCAGACTATCGTACCTATCTTTCTGTCGGAATCAATCTCGGACGTATACTTTCGCTCAGACCCTAAGAAAAAGAAAGAGATTGTCCGGAAAACAAAAGTGACCGGCATCGGCCTTACCGATGGTAGTCTGACCTCACAGGTGATCGGCTCCTCTTTTCAGCAATACAATTTCTACGGAAACTGGCTCAATCTTCTGGAAAAGGATTTTGTATCGCCCATTGGGGATAGCTGGAAAATATACTATGAATACTTTCTGGCCGATAGCAGCTACAACGGCACCAACTGGGACTATCAGATCGAGTACGAACCCAAGCAAAAGCAGGACCTGGCTTTTTCGGGCACTTTCTGGGTAGATGGTATCAGCTACGCAATCACGCAGATAGACGCGCATGTAGACAAAAGCGCCAATCTGAATTATATTGAAAAAATAAGAATTCAGCAGTCGTACGCCCTGATGGACAACGACACCAACTGGATGCCGGAAAAAACCAGGGTGCTGATTGATGTGGCCGAACTTACCGATCAGTCGGCCGGTATGCTGCTGAAATTTTACTCTGCCAACCGCGACTACAAACTGGGGAAAGCAAAAGACAACAAGTTTTACGACTCCGCCATCGAGCTGAGCGAAGATTACAAGCAGCCCGATGATGGCTACTGGGATAAAATACGCCCCGAAGCCCTTACCCAATCAGAAAAACTGAGTTTTGACCTAATCGATTCTCTGAAAGTGCTGCCAGTAATCAGTACCTATACCGAGATCCTAAATATAGCCGTTAATGGCTACAAGAATATTGACCGCTGGAATATTGACGTAGGACCCTACCTCTACTTTTACGCCAACAACACCATAGAAGGGCACCGTCTCCGTGTTGGGATGCGAACCGATCCGCATTTTAGCCGAAAATGGATTCTGAGTGGCTATGGCGCCTACGGTACCAAAGACGAGGTATTCAAATACAGTGCAGGTGTAGACTATATACTGAGCCGTAAACCGTGGACCGTGGCGGGGGTGTCGTATACCTATGATCTGGAAAGGTTGGGGGTGTCGACAGAGAACATCGGTACCAATACCATTTTTGGGGCTTTTTCCCGCTTTGGTACAATACGTGGCGGGTACATGCAGCGCAATTTTACCACCTACATCAAAAAGGAAATTTCCAAAGGCCTAACACAGTATGTCAACTTTCGAAACATGACTTTTGACCCGCTGTTCCCTTTTGCATACCGTACCGTTCCAAAACTGGGGTCCGATTCACCCATTCGCAATACGTACACGACAACGGAGATGAATTTTGAGACCCGCTGGGCTCGCAATGAGCTTTTTCTTCAGAATGATAACGACCGCATCAGTCTGGGCAATGGCAACTCTCCCACCCTTACTTTCCGATATACCCTGGGTATGCACGGTTTACTGCACAGTGACTTCAACTACCATAAGTTTTCCCTGAACCTGAAACAAAGTTTTCGGGTTGGCATTCTGGGACGCACCTACTATAACCTTACGCTGGGGTACATTCCGTCGGCAATTCCCTATCCGCTGCTGTACACCCCGCTGGGCAATCAGTCGCTATTCTACGTCGATAATGCCTTCAACCTCATGAATTACTTCGAATTCATCGCCGATCGCTACGCGATAGTCCGGGCCGAACACAACTTTGAAGGCTTTATCCTGAACCGCATACCGGCTATCCGAAAGTTGAAATGGCGGCTCCTGCTTACGGGAAAGGTGTTTTACGGGGGTATCAGTCAGCGAAACCTCGACATGATCAACGATACAGATCTGGAAGGCCACGTGGTACCAGTATTTCAGATTCTGAACAATGTACCCTACGCCGAAGTAGGATATGGAATCGACAACATTTTCAAAATAGGACGAATCGATGCCGTGCATCGGCTTACTTACCGAAATGCCCCCAACGTCACTCCCTTCGCTGTCAAGTTTTCATTCTGGTTTAACCTATAAGCCCCGGCTCAGGTGCTGCCGAGGCGGCGGCGCCTGTTTTTAGAATAGGTGAGGCATGGAGAGCATAAAAAAGCTAGTTCTCACCTGATGAAAAAGACAAAACGCCCAAGATTTGAACCTGTTCTGGCTCAAGCTTACAAGTGCCTATATCATCTAAAAATTCATTTACTCGAAATCAACCCGCGGGTGTATCGCCGGTTTATTGCCAGAGGAGGCACGACTGCATCGGCCTTTAGGTTTGTGTAGTGAGAATATTCCAAGAATAGGTTATCTTACAGGTAGGCAAAACGGACCAGCACATCC
>CATMVR010000649.1 GCA_950075905.1 uncultured Persicitalea sp.
CTCGGCGGCGTGCCGGGCGTTGCCGTGCCCCGACGCCGGGTTCGTCAGCACGGTGACGCGCCCGGTGCCGGTCACGGCGCAGGGGCCCGCACGTGGCCCGGCGCGGCGTCGGGGCCTTCGGAAAGGCGCACAGGCATCACGATCAGGTCTTGATAGATAGTGCCTGGGGTATTGGAGCAGATAAACTTATTCTGGGCGTTTTCGGGTAGCCCCAGCCGCAGGCTCACGCGGCCGTCATCGCCGAAAGACTCAATTATTTTACCGGTTTTGGCATTCAGAGCGTACAGCCACGGCCCGGCCGTGAAGAGAATCCGCTTGTCGTCGCCATCGGCCCAGTAGGTAACACCCCGGCTGGTGTTGAGCGCCTGAGGGTCGCGGGAGTCGATAAAGCGCCACAGCTCCCTGCCGGAGGCGGCATCGAGAGCAACCACGTGTACGGAGGCCGTAGGAGCATACAGAATGCCTTCTACCACGATGGGGTTGCACTGCATCTGGCCGGAGTCGCCGGTATGAAACTCCCAGGCCACCTGCATGTTTTTGACGTTTTCCGTCGTGATTTCTTTCAGGGGCGAATAGTGGGCCCGGTCGGGGCCACCGAGATACTCGCGCCATTCGAAAGCGATGGGTAAGGGGTTTTGGGTAAAATTGAACAGGAGGGCGGCGGCAAAAAGAACGGCCAGTGCGAGCAGGGAAATTTTTCTTGATTGCATAAAAAACGACGGAAACTTTACTTCATGACAAAGTAAAGTTTCCGTCGCAGCTACTCACCGGCCGATGCCTCAGAACCAGCCGGCCCCCAGATTGCGGAAGGGCCAGGGTATAGATACCAGAATCAGGATCAGGCCCATGGCGTAGAAGTACAGAATGGTACGGTGCTTGGCACCGGCCTCTACCTTGCGCGAGCGTACCCGGCCTATGGTGATGAGCGCAATGGCGATGATCATCATCAGGATATGCTCAACGGTATAAAACCGGTAGAGCTTGTCGCCGATCATGCTGAAATCTACCTTGGGGCTCATTACGTACAGAATCAGACCGATCAGCAATTGGATATGGCACGAAATAAGTGCCCAAGAATACACCTTGCTATCAGAAGTTTCATTTTTCTGCCAGTTGGAATAGGCAATGCCAATGGCGGCAATTAACAAGGCTAGTACTACGTAGCGAAGTCCCGAGTGGGCGTGTACAAGAGCATTCATATGTTAGGCTTTTTTGGTTGTGAAGCCGCAAAGTTACGTATTGGCGATCGGCCATCGGCTATCGGCTGTCGGCTTTTTTACTCAGGGGCCCAACAAAACCAGTCCCCCTTGCTTTATGGGGGTTGGCGCTATGCCTCCGAATTATTGGCTGCATTTTCCTATATTGAAGCCCAATTTGTTCAAAACCTAAAAACAGGCCGAAAGCCAACCGCCGACCGCCTGAAGCCTATTTATGATTTTATACAACATTACCGTAAACATCAGCCGCATGGCCGAACAGGAGTGGATGCAGTGGATGAAAGACGTCCATATTCCCGCTATAATGGCCACTGGCCTGCCCGTTGCTCACAAAATGCTTCGGCTCCTGACCGAAGTTGAAAACGAAGGCACGACTTACTCCATTCAGTTTAGTTTCAAGACTTTGGACGATTACTATACCTACGAAAGCAAGCATCAGGTGGAGCTGCAGCACGAGCATCATGCCCGCTACAAAGACCGTTACGTTACATTCCGGACCCTTTTGGAAGAAGTCTGAGGTAGCGTGGGGGAGGAGGCCAGGGCAGTGGGGGAAAAAAACCACAGGCGTAACCTTGACATTGTCCAAAAAAATCAGTTGATTTAGTCTACCGATTCGTCATCCGGCAAAAACCGGGACGATTAGCGGTTCGGGAGGTTGGCACCAGCATCCCGAACCGCTATTTTATCCCCGGACTTCTTGCCGAAGGACGAGTAGGATACATGTTTTACCTTAAACAATAGTGCTTATGAGACTGCAAATGCAAGCCATCCACTTTGCCGCCGACGATAGTCTGCTGGCGTTTATTCAGCAAAAAATGGATAAACTGGATACGTTTTATGACCGTATTACGAGTGGAGAAGTATTTTTGAAACTGGACGGAAATGAAACGAATAAAGTACATACCAAGCTTCTCGAAGTGAAGCTGTACGTGCCGGGAGGAACCATGTTTGTGAAAGAACAGGGCACGACATTCGAAGAGGCAACGGACTTGGCGGTCGAATCTTTAAAAATGCAGGTAAAAAAATTCAAGAATAAACGTCGTGAGGCCCGCGCCCCCAAACTGCCTGATGTGGCAGCCCTGGTGGAAGTCGAAGAAAACGAATTGGAAGAATAAATAGTCTGACATCACCCCTAAAAGCGAGGCGGAGCAATCGGAAGGTTGCTCCGCCTCGCTTTGTTTCTGGCTCATGGAGCGATCAAGTAACTGTTTGCCTGATTTGAACAATTTGTAGTTGAATGGATTTGGCTTTTCCTCCCGTTGTCAAAACAATTATGTAGTTATCTTTTGAGTAGAGCAATATATATTCCTGTTTTTTATAGTTTTACAGGACAAAGGGTTTCTTTCTGTTGCTTTTTTTTAGATAGTCAGGAAAAAAGCCAGCAATTGTACTATATGAAGTTTAAATATTTTTTATATTATTTTCATAACGTAGCATGCGTCCCATTCTCATTTTAGGCGGAGTTATTCTGGCTCTGGTCTTCGGAAAACTGTTCGTGTTTTCTACGTCCTCGCCGGGAGACGATGGAAAGGGCAAAGGGGAGCCCAAAGTACAGGCTGCAAAAGGTGGTAAGGCGGGCGGGGGAGGAGCTATACCCGTAGATGTGTACCTGGCCCGAAGCGAGCGGATAGACAACGTGTTGTTTGCCTCCGGTACGGTGGTGCCCAACGAAGAAGTGGAACTGAAAGCGGAGATTGCGGGCCGGCTTGTCAAGCTCAATCTGCGCGAAGGGGCGGCGGTTGCCAAAGGACAGCTTATTGCCAAGATCAATGACAAGGATTTGCAGGCGCAGCTTGCCAAGCTGGAATACAATGCCGCCCTTACCCGGAATATAGAAGCGCGGCAAAAAAAACTGATGAACATAGAAGCCATCAGTAAGGAGGAGTACGAAATAGCCGTAAACAACGTGCGTACGCTGGAAGCAGACAAGGAGTTGATCATGGCGCAGCTGGAAAAAACCGAGATTCGGGCGCCGTTTAGCGGGGTAGTGGGCCTGAAGAGTATTAGTGAAGGCGCGTACCTGTCGCCGGGCGCGCCGGTAGTGACCCTGGTGCAAACAAATCCGGTCAAAATTGATTTTACTATTCCGGAGAAGTACTCGCGCAGCATCCGGCTGGGCAGTACGGTGCGGCTCAACCTGGACGGCGATACCCAAAACTACTCGGCCCGGATCGTGGCCCTTGACCCCCGGGTCGACGACAACCTGCGCACCCAGC
>CATMVR010000650.1 GCA_950075905.1 uncultured Persicitalea sp.
CAAAGTTAGTGCGCAGCATCGAGAGCCGGCTCTGAATAATGAGTTTACCATCCTGCTGATTGACCAGAAACAAAAAGCGCCCTCCATTGCCAGCCAGACTGATAGACTCCCGCACGGGGGCATCGGCCATGGCGTAACCCGCGGGGAGCTTGAACGTCAGAACGACGGCATGCTGCTGGGGCGTGGCAAAGTCCAGCGGGTATATCCTGGTTTCTTCCTGAAAATCGTTTTTCGTGACCCGGCCAGCCAGCATCGGGGTAAAGTAGATAACGTCGGCGTTCTGACCCACTTCTGGTAGTACAAAGTCGTAGTTTATCTCCACCGATTTTTCCAGTTCTTCGGCGTTCCTGACCTGCACATTTTCAATTTCCCACTCCACGTTTTTCTTCTGAATATCGTCGGTAATGGCCTGGGGAGTGCGGGTGGCGTTCGTCTCGCGCCAGGCCTGAGCGGCGTATCCACTCAGCGACATCCGGTAGGTACCCCTCACCTCTCCTGCCTCTGGGTCAATCTCGGCCTTCACCTCTTCGAATATCGTTTTGCCACTCGCAGGCACAATGTCCACAAAGCTTCCCTCGCCCCGCTCGTTGAGCAGCCGCCCCCGGCCGTTAAGGCACCGCATGGGCAGCTCACCCATGGGCAGGTAGGGATCGGTAGCATCGAGGTAGAGTGTCTTTCCGCCCGCTGCGATGTGGCCAATGCTGTAATTGAAGCGATCGAGCAAAGGAAGGTGGTCGTACACCCGGCCATGCGACCGGGTACTCAGCAGCACCGGGTTGGCTTCGTACCCCAGCTCCCGCAGCAGCAGCACCAGTAATAGGTTGATTTCGCTTGCAGTACCTTTCTTGTTGTCAAATACCTTCCGGAGTCCATCCGAAGTACCCCGGGAGTAGTAATCGTCCCACTTGATATTTTTCTGGATGTAGCCGTAGGCCGCCCGGAACCGTCCCAGCGTATCAGTGGCCGGTATCCGCTGAGCTATGTCGTCGACCACCGGTTTCAGAAAGCCCGAGCGACTCAGTTGCCGGCCGTACCAATCAGCCTTATGCAGGGTTAGATCGACATTCTCCCAGGTATTGGAAAATTTCCGCACTCCCCGGCCAGGCATTTGCAGGGTAGCCAACTCGAAGTCAATCTTGGAAAGGTAGTCCGCCGCAGTGGTAATGAACGGCTCCTTGTTGAACGCCGGTGCATCCTTTACTGCAAAGTGGTAAGCCATGCCTACGCCATCCAGCAGCGTATTACCAAAATCCACGTTGACTTCTTCCTGCTCCCGGAGGGCTAGCGGCAGGTAGCCACCCATGGTCATTTTGTAGTAGAAATAGTTAGGGATCGTGATTTTGTACTCACTCCACGCGACGGGAATATCGGCCTGAAAATTCCAGGTACCGGGGGCACTCCGGTAGTTCAGGGGCGTTTGGCGCTCGTAGGTATACTCGATCACCGATCCTTTGCGGACATTGGGCAAATTGAATTTATAGGCCGAGAACTCGTCCGAAAGTTTTTCCCGGACAATAGCCTTGCCGGAAATCTCTTCGGCCACCACCTTACCATCCACCAGATTGTAGGTCAGCCCCCGGATGTCGTCAATGACCTCGGTTTCATCATTGGAAGGAACCTTGTGGTAGGTGATAGCGATGGAAGCCCTTTCAAAGGCCGACTCTTTCAGAATCTTTATCCGTTCCCGGATGCGGGTCCGGATAAAAAAGCCCTTTACATCATCGTAGAAAAAATCCGTTTCGCCGTAGTCAATCAGCACCACTGCCTCCACTGAACTATCTGCGGGATAGGCCGTCATAACCAGGGTTTGGGCGTCAATCGTACCAATTTTGGGGAGTGAATTTTTCTGAGCAAACAATTCTGGGCTGCTCAGGCAGGCAAGGAGGCATACTCCAGTCAGCAAACGACACCAGGAGCGGAACGTTAAGTACATCGGGCAAAGAAAGAGGGTTAGTTTATGGATTAAAATTCAAAGGATTATAGGTAACCTTTGATAGCGCCCGAATCCTGCCCTAATATTCTACATAATTCGCAAAATAACCAAGCGGCAACCCCGCTTTTATAGCTCCTCACTGTACAATTATATAACCGATACCATATACACCACTTTTCTACGACAGATCGTTAGATTTTCGCCCCTTGTCACCGGACAGATACTTCTTCCGTTCCTTCTCTTTGGCCTTCCAGCGCGGATTGGTTTCTTCTCCTTTCGGAGCAGGCCAGCCTTCGCGCTGCTTCAAGCGGTTTCCTTCTTCTTCCTCCGTCTGATCGTGAAACAGATGCACCTGGGTTTCGAACGGCATGTCGATTCCCGCTTCGTCCAGGGCGTTTTTAATCGCCAGAATTACTTTGGCGTGTACCTGTACCACATCGGCCCGGCGGCTGTGGGTCCACCAACGTACCCGGATGGCTACCCAGCTCGCGGCCAGATCCCAGGGCAGCACATCCGGAGCAGGGTCTTTCTCTACTTCGGCCACACTTTTTACGGCGTTCAGAATCACCTCACAGGCTATTTCTATTCCGTCACCGTAGCCAATACCCACATCGTACTGACTGCGGCGCTTCTCGTGAGCCGTTTTTACCAGTAGGGCATTGGTATATATTTCGCTGTTGGGGATCAGAATCCGCTCGCCGTCGTAGGTCCGGATGATGGTGGCGCGGGTCTCGATGCGCTCCACGGTACCCTCAAAATCGTTGACCTTGATCTGATCGTTGTTTTCGAAAGGCTGACGCAACAGGATGAGCAGACCGGCCAGCCAGTTTTGCAGAATATCCTTAAAGGCAAAACCAATGGCTACCGAACTGATGCCCAGGCCGGCGATCAGGTCACCGGGTTTAAGCGACGGGATCACAATGGTAGCACCCAGCAGGTACCCTAAGATAATGATCATCCAGCGAACAAATCCGCCCAGCACCTCGCCGAGATTATCGCGTTGTTTTCGGTTGGTGCGCCTTCTGATAATTTTGCGGGCCAGGAAGCCCAGTCCGTAGAAAAAGGCTATCACCACTACTGCAACGATTAAATTCGGGATCAACCGGATGCCGCCATCAATCCAGCCGTCCACCCGGTCAACGGCAGCACTGAAATCGTATTGGGCCTGTTCGATGGTTTGCTCAATGTCGGTTGTATCTTCCTGTTGGGGCATGTGGTCTCTTTTTTCAGGGTTGTTAGATTATGATTGGCTTATTCAGAAGACGAATACCCTATCATAGTATTCATTTTGAAAATGCATGTTTGTATCTACAAAAACTATTCCCGTTAGCCTCTTTGATAGGCGTTGATCAGCTTGTCTACAAGGATTTAACCCTTCTTTTTTGGCCAAAAAGTGCCGATAGAATCAATCAGAATGGTTTAATAGACTTGTTGCATAGCTATAAATCAGTTGCTTATGTAAAAATTTGATAGGCCAGCACATACTTCGAGAATAT
>CATMVR010000651.1 GCA_950075905.1 uncultured Persicitalea sp.
GCCAGTACAATCAGCAGCAGCGGAATTATGATTGGCATAAAGGCATTGCCCAGCGAAGGGCGCTTGCCGTGCTGTACCTCCGGCTCTACTTCGGCAAAGTGCGGTACCAGGTCAATATGTCGGGTAAAGCGTTTGACAAAGAAGAAGCAGGGAATTAGCGCCAGTGAACTTACGATGATGCCATAAAAAATCACCATCCCGAGGTCGGCGTTCAGAATACCTGCCGCCGCGATAGGCCCCGGCGTGGGCGGTACCAGCGAATGGCTCGCCGATATACCCAACGTAAGCGCTACCGTCGTGGAGGCATAGGGTAGTTTCCCTTTAAAAGAAAGAGACTTGTTTATGGGATTCATCATGATAAAAGCACTGTCGCCAAATACCGGTATGGATAGAATATAGCCCGTGATCATCATGGCCAGCATGACGGATTTTTCACCAATAGCCGCCAGAATTCGTTGGGCTATGACGAAAGCACCTCCCGTTTTTTCCAGAAAAGTACCGATCATCACCCCCAGCAAAATCAGCAGCCCGATGCTGCCCAAAACACCCCCAAAACCCTCCGAGATAGATTTCAAAATAAGATCACCCGGCATTCCTACCAGCAGACCATACAAAATGGCTCCTACAAAAAGGGCCATAAAGGGATGAATGTCGAACTTAATAATGGAAACAATGATCAGGGCGAGAGCAAACAGGATAATCAGAAGGGTGAACATAGAGGTTTAGGGATAAAAAAGGCCAAAATTGTACAAATAAGACAAATCAGCCCGGCATTTACTTGGAAGCCTCTACCAATATCCACTTCGTAGCTTCATAAAAATAAAATTCCTGTTTCATTTGCCACCTCTGACAACCAATTTTGAACTTTGTGGGTCGTTACCTACGTAGTACCCCTATCCGGGCAACCCCTACCCTATGCGTATAGCTTTTACCTTGCTTCTTATTGGCCTGACCCACCTGGCGGTGGCCCAGCAGTATACCCTCAGCGGCTTTGTGAAAGAGGCGGGTAGTCAGGAACTGCTACCGGGTGTCAACGTGTTCGTACCCGGCACTACCTATGGCGTTGTGACTAATACCTACGGCTTTTACTCCCTGACCATCCCCGCGTCAGACACCCTCCTGGTAGTCTATTCGTACGTAGGTTACGAAAAAGCCGAACGACACCTTCCTTTTACCAAAAACACCGAAGTGAATGTGCTCCTCACGAGCAGTAATCAACTCGACGAGGTGGTAGTATCAGCGCGGCGGCAGGAAGACTACATCAGCCGCTCGGCCCAGATGAGTACCATCGAGGTGCCCATTCAACAGATTAAAAAGATACCGGCTTTCTTTGGCGAAAAAGACGTGCTAAAAGTACTGCAACTCATGCCCGGTGTGCAGAAAGGTACCGAGGGACAAACGGGCCTTTATGTACGCGGCGGTGGACCGGACCAAAACCTGATCATCCTGGACGATGCCGTGGTGTACAATGCCAGCCACTTGTTTGGTTTTTTCTCCATCTTCAACAGCGATGCCCTAAAAAGCGTGGAGCTGACAAAGGGCGGCTTTCCGGCCCGTTACGGGGGGAGGTTGTCGTCGGTAATAGATATGAACATGAAGGAGGGCAGCAAAGACAAGCTGCACGGCGAAGGGGGTATCGGGCTCATATCCTCACGGCTGACGCTGGAAGGGCCGCTGGCTAAGGGAAAATCGTCGTTTCTGGTGTCGGGACGGCGTACCTATATCGACGTGTTGGCCGCACCGCTGATCGCGTCTCAGCAAAGAAACGAGGAGGATAAAATCAACCCCGGCTATTTTTTCTACGATCTGAACGCCAAGGTCAACTACGATTTTGGTCCAAAAAACAAGGTGTACCTCAGCGGGTACTTTGGGCGCGATAAGTTTTATGCCAACGAAACCGGCCCTTCTACTGACTCCCGGAACGGCCTCGACTGGGGCAACGCCACGGCCACCCTTCGCTGGAACCACCTCTTCGGGCAGAAGCTCTTTGCCAACACCTCGCTGATTGCGAGTAATTTTAACTTCGGCATTTCGAGTAATACCAAAGAAAAAGACGGGCGAGGCGACGTCACCGAGGAGTTTAGCCTGCGCTACGACTCCCGCATCCGGGACCTGGGCATCAAAACCGATTTTGATTTTTACCCGTCTACCCGGCACGCCGTCAAGTTTGGCATGCAACTGACGTTCCACCGCTTTGTGCCGTCGGCCCTGGCCATCGAGGGGTCGTTTCTTACCACTCCCATCGAGCGTTCGGTGACGCCGGTCAATACGCTGGAAGGGGGCATCTACGTAGAAGATACATGGCAACCTTTCGAAGCGCTGAAAATGAACGCCGGCTTCCGGCTCAGCTCCTTCAAAACGCAGAGCAAAAACTACCTGCGGCCCGAACCCCGCTTCTCGGCGGCCCTGCGGCTGGCGCGGGACTTCTCCCTGAAAGCCTCCTACGCCAGTATGAACCAGTACGTACACCTGCTTTCCAATACCGGCCTGGGCCTGCCCACCGACCTGTGGGTACCTACCACCGACCGCGTGGCCCCGCAGCAGTCGCAGCAGGTAGCCGTGGGACTGGCCAAAGACCTGGAAAAGCCCGCCCTGACGCTGACGCTCGAAGGATACTACAAAAACATGTCCAACATCCTGAACTACAAGGAAGGGGCCTCGTTTCTGAGCCTGAGCGGCGAAAACGCCAATGAGCTCAGCTGGGAGGATAATATCACCGCCGGGCGGGGGTGGTCGTACGGCACTGAAGTTATGGTGCACAAAAAAACCGGCCGACTTTCGGGCTGGGTGGGCTATACATTGTCCTGGACGCAGTGGCAGTTTGATGAGCTCAACTTTGGCAAAACCTTCTTTCCGCGCTACGACCGCCGCCATGATGTATCGGTTGTCGGGATTTTTGAGCTAAACAAACGAATCACGCTCTCGGGTACCTGGGTGTACGGCACCGGCAATGCCCTCACCATTCCCCTATCGAACTACACCGCCTACCGCGACAACTACACCTTTACTTCGCTGCAGCAACTTAACTGGAACGGACAGGGCGTAAACGAGTATGGCGAGAAAAACACCTTCCGCGCCGAGCCTTACCACCGACTAGATTTTGCCATCCAGTTTCACAAAAAGCTCAAACGCCACGAACGTACCTGGGAGTTTGGCGTGTACAATGCCTACAACCGCCGCAACCCGTTTTTCTACGACATGGGTGTAGAATCTACAACCAACAGCCAGGGAGCAGCGGTCAACCGCACGGTGCTGAAACGATACTCGCTCTTTCCGGTACTGCCTTCGTTTAGTTATAATTTTAAGTTTTGAGAAGATGATTGATGTAAAACAGCAAAAGGCGGTACGCTGGTACGGCAAGGGCGCAAGGAGAATCAGCTTTTTGTTGATGCTTTTGGTGTTACTGGGCTTGGTTTCCTGCGAGA
>CATMVR010000652.1 GCA_950075905.1 uncultured Persicitalea sp.
TTTGGAGCGTTAGCCAGATGCCGGCACGGTGGGGTACCCGGTCGAACTGAAACTTTTGACCTCTTTGGGTAATCTCTACCCGGTAGGGGGCCAGCCCGCCCACGCCGGAGAATAGCTCAAACTGCACTTCCCGACCAATCTGCCGGTAATGGCGCACTGTTAGGTTGCAGGGTTCGATAGGGTTGGAGACATTTCTGACCTGCGGCAGTGCTTCTGCCTGCATAGTGTAGACTTCTGACTTGCTGGGACCGAAGCGTTTCCAGACCCAATGAATGGAAGCACCGACCCCGGCAAGCAGAGTAAGTAATAGAACAATCGGGAAGTATTTAAGCACTTTATTTCGCCACATGGTTAAGTAGGTACCCAGCAATTACCACCAGCGGTAAAAAAGACCCGCTGTGGCGTTCAGTTGACCGACTCCGTTTTCTATATAGTCAAAGTTTAGAGCTGTTTGGTTATACTTGACCCGGATATCGGCGCCAATAGAACCATCTTTCTTGAATAAAAACTTGGAACCTACTCCGGCTCCATACGAGAATTTGAGCGACTGCTGCTGATTGCCCAGACTCCCATAGTACAGAGTGTAGTCTACCAGGCTACCCCCGGCGGCAAGCTGCAGATACGGTCGGATGCGGGCGTTGGTAGTACCCAGATATAAATTCACTACACCCTGCAAAGGCATCAGTTTGATAGTACGGGTCTGCACGGCCGATATGTCCTGTCCATCGATGTTGTACGTTGCGCGGGGAATTCTCTTGGAAAAAAAGGTGTGGCCCAGTTCCAATCCGACAGAAAATGGCTTTTGTAATATCCAGTCTACGGCAATGGAGTAGTTTTCGAGCGTTGATTTATCGATGTAGCCGGTAGCAAAAGGGCCCATCGGTATAGCTGCTCCACCACGTGCAATAATCTGATAGTGCGAATAGCGCTCAAAGGGCGTTGGTATGTTGTATAGCTGTGGATTCTGCTGGGCACAGACAGATAGACTTGTGCCCAGGAGTACCACGAGTAGTGGGATGATTTTCATGTTTTTATAATGGGTTATGTAGGAAAATAGTACGGAACGTACCGTTGTTCTCCTAGTTTAGTCTTAAATAATTTGATTGATCAAAAACGGAATTGACCATGTTTTCGAGGTACTCAGTGTCAAACAATCCTCTGCCCCGGATTTCGGCGCTCCATATCACATCGAACTGGTTGTTCTGATTGTCCGGATTCTTAAAATCGATCATTTCAAGGTACCAGTAATTTTCGCGGGTCTGGTAGTACGAGAACGTGGCGGGGTAGCCGAAGCCAAATCCATTACCATAGCCAAAACCTCCCCAGTAGTTGCCTAGATAGGGGTTTATAGGTTGTGACACAACATTCAGGTACGCGTTGCGTACTTGAGCTACATTGATGCCTACATCGGGGTTATCCCGCGGTCCAACGTATGTATAGCCCAGCGCCTGCATGTTTCTGACCACGCTTGTCAGAAAAGTAATATCCATGTCTGTGAGTGAGGTACCCCTACCTTGATTACCGATAATGAGTACTGAATCAAGGATACTGAAAGTTTTATACTGCTGAAAATTTGCACCGGGATCGCGATTGGTGATAAACACCTGGGACTCCTCCGGGCTGAGATCACTCAAAGGATCCCGGGTACACGATGCGATGAGTCCAAGGAGCAGGGCAAAGCCTGCATATCGAAAGTATTTCATAAGTTTTGAGATTAGACTGTTACTACTAAGTTAACGAAAGTTAGCTGGTAAACATTTTACCGGGTAGGTCGCTGCGGTGGATAAAAGCCTGCAAAATGGCCCGCCAGGAACTAGTTTTCCGAAAGTCGGGTAGAACAATACCCGGTTTATCGAGTTTACCTGCTATTCGTATGACCCATCTGAAAGCAAAAAAGTTGTACCTGATTCCACCAGAATTTTTAAATGCTCAAAATTGCCCACTGCCCGTTGTATGCACATCCGCTTCCCGAAGGGCACCGTTTTCCAATGATCAAGTACGAACTTATCCCGGAGCAACTCATCTATGAGGGGACCTGCCAACCGGCCAATTTTTTCTGTCCGGGCCCTCTGGCGGAGATATGGATTACCAGGGTGCACGATCAGTCATATTGGATTAGCCTGAAAAGTCAAACAGTCTCCCCAAAGATGATCCGGCGGATCGGATTTCCGCTTTCGGAAGTACTCATCAGAAGAGAAACTGTCA
The DNA here is from genome assembly GCA_950075905.1 of uncultured Persicitalea sp. GTDB lineage: Bacteria > Bacteroidota > Bacteroidia > Cytophagales > Spirosomataceae > CATMVR01. Next base: position 2,206 of record CATMVR010000652.1, read on the forward strand.
TTGCCCAGGGTACCATTGAGTGCTGCCACTTTGCGGCTGTGTACGGGGTGGCTATGAACGTAGCCGGAGGTACCCACCACGCCTTTCCCGATAGAGGCGAGGGTTTTTGCCTGCTCAATGATGTGGGAATTGCCTCCAATTACCTGTTGGTCAATAACATGGCTAAACGGGTGCTTATCATAGACCTTGACGTGCATCAGGGAAACGGTACGGCGGTGATGTTTCAAAAAGAACCCCGGGTTTTTACTTTTTCCATGCACGGAAAAGATAACTACCCCCTGCACAAGGAACAGTCGGACCTGGATGTGCCGCTGCCCACCGGTACTACCGACGAAGAGTACCTCAACCGGTTGTACGATATACTGCCGTCGCTTTTTCAACGCCATCAGCCAGACTTCGCCTTTTTTATTTCCGGGGTGGATATTTTGCAAACGGACAAACTTGGGCACCTGGCCGTCAGCCGGGAAGGGTGCTACGCCCGTGATCAATTTGTGTATCAAACCTGCCAATTGGCCGGGGTGCCGCTGGTTGTGGCGATGGGTGGGGGATATTCTCCCCGCATTTCCGATATCATCGAAGCCCACTGCAACACCTTCCGCCTGGCCCAACGGGTATATTTTTAAGTGATTTGGGCTTGGTTTTGTGAAAAAAAAAATAAATTTTGCAAAGTCAACCCTCGACTCTCATGCAGCTTTCTCTGATTGAGCAATTTCCGGAAGTAAAAAAATGCTTATTTCTGGACGTATTTGCCAAAATGTCCATCGATCCCCGGACCAAACGCCCGGTGTTGATTACGCTGGAAGGACAGCGCGTACCCGCTGATTTCAGGATACGCTGCCAGAAAAAAGCCATCAGTATTTTTCCGGAAGGGACTGTTTATAAGCTAGATGTACGCCTCATCGATATCAAAAACCGGAAGCCGTACTTTTCAGCGGTTAGAAACCGGGGCATCCTGCGGGCAATCGAATTTTTTGATCATAATTTAAAAGTTCAGAAAGGCCTGCTTCCGCGTCCCAAAGAAAAGTCTAAGGTAGTATTGCTACGCTGTCAACCATGAAGTACCCCTGCTACAAGGATATTGAAGGTTTATCCAAAAGATTAAAACAAAAACATGAGTCATCCCGAACTTTGTGCGAAGTAAACCCAAAGGGCGAGGGAAATAGCGGCTCTCAACCTGTAAA
>CATMVR010000653.1 GCA_950075905.1 uncultured Persicitalea sp.
CTCACGATTGTGTTCGGGGAGCGCGTCCGAAGTCACACCCGAATTTAAGAAATGACACACTTCATTGAACATATCCAACCTAACTGACACTAAATACTATATGTTAAAAAATATTCTGATAATAGATGATGATGAGTATACTCTTAGTCTTGTTGAATTGATAGCAGCCAAGTATAACTTTGCTGAAAATGTAATTAAATTGACTACTGTAAATGAGGCTATTGGTTATTTTGAGCGATTAGTTGCCGGTACAGTACAAGCTGTACCAGATCTGATCTTTCTGGATATTCATATGCCTGTTTCGAATGGCTGGGATTTTCTGGAAGAATACACCCAACGCTTTGAGAAGTTGTTTTCATCTGCTGTTTGTATACTGTCCGCTTCTGTTGATCCTGAGGACTTCAGGAGATATAAAGCATATCCGCGTGTTATAGCTTTCGTTGATAAGTCTTATCTTGTGGATGAGATTAAAAAATTAAAGAAGAACGAGGTTCTGAGGCATTTTTTTGGGTGTCCTGACAATTTGATAATTGAAAATGAATTAAACTAAAACTACTCCTTCCTTCCCGAAAGGAATACCTGCCCCGGAGGAGTGGTTTCTACCCGAAATTCAACCAACACTATGGGGCTTGTTTTTCGTCAGAGCTGATCATTTGAGTGAATAATCTACCTGAGCCAGTCCAGGAGAATAGGATACATATCCTTGGGCTTCACAGAATGGCGAATGAATAGGTCAGAGGAAGAAGGCGATATCCCTGCTTTCTTATAAACGGGAATAAGCTGGTTGGAGTTAAGTTCTTTTTCGCCCGCATCCACAGGATTGATCAATAGTAATTTACCTGAACTCAGCGCAGCAACCATATCGGGTAGGTCGTACTGAGTCAAAGCTCCGGCCACGGCAGATAGGGCAAATTTTGGGTGGTAGGCCTCCTGATCGGTTATAGACTGGTAGGATATCAATGGGTTGAGCAGCACAATCTGTTTGAAAGGATTGGTAAAAAGGGAGGCATGAAGCAAGTCAGAAGTCAATGTCCCGCGAGCAACTGCCGAGAGAGAGGTGGGTGAACTGGAAGCCTTTTCAATAAAATTGGTTAGAATGCCTATTTCTTCGGCTCGAATAGCTGTAATGCTTTTATGAGTTTGGATTCCGGCATACCAAACGTTGAGGGGTACGTTGCTTAATACGGCATCACCGCCTTTCATATAGCCGGGCCCTAATTCACCGCATGCACTCAGATCAGGCATTACTACTTCATATCCCTTACGGACCAGCTGCTCGATCCATTTTACCTCTTTTAAGGCCTCGGCTTTCCCGTTTTCATTCAGCAAGAGTAGCGTTTTTCCAATAGGTTGCTCTGGTTTGAGCCACAAAACGGGCAGGTAGTACTCACCGGTTCCCTGTATCAGGTACTTCTCAAGAGAGTAGCCGTCACGTTGTGTTCTGCCCGAAAATATACTTTTGCGGACAGCGGGCGGAGCCTCATAGCCAGAATGAGCAATGGCCAGGGTACGCAGGGTTGCTGGATTCAGCGGATTGGTTTTTTGTCGTTGGGTACGTTTTTGCACCAGTTCCTGCGTGTACTTTCTGTTCAGGCTGAAAATGGATTCGCTCTTCAAATCCCGAAATACGTTGCCGGTAGGCGTAACGTACAACTCTTTTTCCCCAAAAATGGCAACTTCCAGATCTTCCGAACTACCAGGATTGGCAAGATACTTCTGAAAAAAAGCATAGGTGGCCTCCCGGTTTTTGGGCGTGGAAGCGTGGGGGGCGTCGTCTTCTACTTTTTGTAAATGCCCGGCCTTGCCATAAGCCGCAAAGGCCGGCTTCGCCTCAGCGTAGGTGTCCCGCACGCCCTGAATGGGGAACATGTCGCGGGTGGTGCTGACAAGTAAGGTAGGCTTGGGGGCCCGCACCTCGATCAGGTCGGGAAAGTCCAGGCCTTTTTCCAGAAAGCCAGACAGATTTTGCTCGGCATCCTGCGGGCCGTTGGCTTGCCAGAGCTTATCGGTGGTGGTGATAAAGCACTCAGGCGCGGCGGCCAGGATGCGCTCGTCCAGGGCGGCTAGGTAGGCGGTTTGGGTACCCCCGCCCGAGCGCCCCGTGATACCAATCCGGGCGGGGTCTACCTCGGCGCGGGTCAGGAGGTAATCCACGGCCCGGATACCATCCCAGACAAAGTAGTTGGCGGGCGACATACCCGCTACGAACGCCTGGGTACCCGAATAGGAGTGGTCTTTGGTGGGGGAGGATTTTTCGGGCGTGTCGAGGTACTGCCGGCGTTCGCCCTGCCCGATGGGGTCGAAGGCGAGCACTATAAAGCCTTTTTTGACGTAGTTCAGGATCGTGTGCTGGTATACGTCGCTGCGAAACCCGTTGGCGCTATGCCCGCTGCAATACAGAATAGCGGGTAGCTTGCCCAGCTTGTTTTTGGGAAGAAAAAGGGCAGCTGTGACATAGTAGCCGGGACGGGACTCGAAATACAGTTTTTCTACTCTAAAATCGTCCCGTTCCAGCGAGCCGGTAATGACGGGGTTGAGCGGGGTTTTGGCGGGAAAAGGCCCCATCGCTTCGGCCAGCTTCTGGCCCACCAGCGCCTGCCGCTTCTGCCAGTCGCTTTTGGTTTGGAGTTTTTTTACCGCCTCCTGCCGCTTCCCCAACTGCTCAGTGGCTTGCTGGTACAGGTGCCGGTACAACGAGGCGGCGGGCATTCCTTCGTGGAAATTCCAGTAGCCAAAAACGGAGAGGTCCTCCTGGGCAAAGGTATTGCTGATTGATGAAAAGGCTACTGACATCAGTAACACGAACGATCTGGCTATTCTGAAAAAGGGCATATCTTTCTGTTTATTCAAAGAAGGAGAGGAGTCACTTGACTGTTTCTACTTCGCTCTGCTCCTTTTTCTGCCGGATAAAATAATCGTTGTTATCGTAGCGGGAGGCCGCCGCCCAGAGGGCGTTGGTTTGGGGCAGGTAAGTACGTAGCTCCTGTTTTATTTGGGCATACTTCTTCTGGCCAGCTACGTTGTTCCACTCGTTAGGATCAGATTTTATCCGGTACAGCTCCTCCGAGCCATCCTCGTAGCGGATGTAGCGGTAGTCGCGGGTCTTGACGGCGTGGTTGTTGCGGGCCCAGGTCATCACGGCCGGGTGCGGCCAGGTGCTTTTCGGATTTTTCAGCAACGGGTACAGGCTACGGGCTTCCAGGTTTTTGGGCGCTTCCAGTCCGCAGAGGTCTGTGAGGGTAGGGTAGATGGAAAACAGCTCTACGGAGGCATTGATGTTGATGTTCTTGGGTACGCCCGGCCCGGCGAACACCAGCGGGGCGCGGGTGGCGCGGTCCCAGAGGCATACCTTGGCGAAGGTACCCTTCTCACCCAGC
>CATMVR010000654.1 GCA_950075905.1 uncultured Persicitalea sp.
ACACGACGCTCTTCCGATCTCGGTAATTAAGGGAATGCTGGCAGCTATTGGTATTACGCTCATATTGAAAGAAATACCACACGCCTTTGGCTACGACAAAGACTTCATCGGAGATGAATCCTTTGTCCAGGAGGATGGACACAATACTTTCACTGAACTTTACTACTCAGTCAGGTACAGCAGCACGGGGGCTATCATCATATCATTGATTTCTCTTGGTATTCTGCTGCTTTTTGAGCGGCCATTTATGAAGCGTATCCAGTTGTTCAAATTTCTGCCGGGAGCGCTATTCGTCGTGATTTTGGGGGTAGTGCTCAATACCCTGTTTATGGTAGCAAAGCCTGAGTGGGCGCTCAGCGGCGAGCACCTGGTACAGCTTCCCGTAGCTAGCAACGCCCAGGAGTTTTTCAGCTTCTTCACGTTCCCGGATTTTTCTTTTATATCCAATCCGGCCGTATACACGGTAGCGTTTACATTGGCCATTGTGGCTAGTCTGGAATCGTTGCTATCGGTAGAGGCAACAGACAAACTGGATCCCTACAAAAGAATTACCCCCACAAACCGCGAACTTAAAGCCCAGGGAGTGGGAAACATGGTATCAGGTTTGATCGGTGGGCTTCCTGTGACACAGGTAATCATCAGAAGCTCGGCCAATATCACCTCGGGTGGTAAGACCAAAATGTCTACCATTATCCACGGGCTTATTTTGTTGCTGACGGTGATTACTATTCCTTTCTACTTAAACATGATTCCTCTGGCCTCCCTGGCGGTTATTCTGCTACTGGTAGGGTACAAGCTGTCCAAGGTGTCGCTATATCAGCAGATGTATAAGCTGGGTTGGGATCAGTTCATTCCGTTCATCGTTACTATTGTTGCCATTCTGCTCACAGATTTGCTTCGTGGTATCGCCATCGGAATGGTGTTTGCAATCTACTTTATCCTTCGTAAAAACTACCGGCTCTCATATTTCTATGAAAAAACCGAGCATCACGAAGGAGATGTTATAACCCTAAAGCTGTCGCAGGAAGTATCTTTTCTAAATAAGGGAAGTATTGGAAAGACCCTGCAGGATTTACCGGAAAATACGACGGTGGTGATTGACGGATCCGAGTCTATCTACATTGATTACGATGTGCTGGAAATTATTGAGAATTTCAAGAATCATACGGCTCCGACAAAGAATATAATTGTAAAAACCTTGGGAATCAAGGAGGTGGAAACAGTGGGAGGACACTAAGATCCAACCTGATTTATAAACAAGAAGGGCGACAGTTTGCAAACTGTCGCCCTTCTTGTTTATACAGTATTCTGATTTTACAGGTAATATGTCAATGCAATGCGGGCAAAAAACGGGCTTCCGGCTGTAAAGTGTATTTCCTCGACGGGCGAAGTTTCATTCCGTAAAAGACTTTCCGTGGCAAACTGGGTTTCTTTCCACTTGGTGTTCAAGATATTCAAAATTGAAAGGCCGATATTGTATTTTTTTTGGGTGTAATTTAGTTGCGCATCCGCAATAAAGTACCCTTCGGCTACAATGCTAAAATCTTCATTGGCGGGTCGGTCGGCCATGTAGCGATACCTGAGTGAGCCGTTCAGCCCCGTAGGTTTCTTGTAGGTAATGCCACCCGCGGATGTCATGCGGGGAGCCAGTGGAATGTAATCTGAGCCAGTTTCCTCATCAATCGACCTGGGATTTGTTACGTTGAAATCAGTATCCAGAAACCAGTAGTTGCCTACCTGGTAGCGGGCCGAAAAATCGATTCCCTGCCGCGCCGTGCGGCCGCTAGGCTCTACTACCCCGGCATCACCAACGTACACAAACTCCTGCTGCAGCCACAGGTACCAGGCGGCTGCGTTGAGATACAGCCGGGGTAGGGGCTTCCAGTTGACGCCAAAGTCGGCACCGTAGCCCGGTGGCAGTATATTGCGGCCGTTGCGGGGCACCACCACGCGGGTGTCGTTGGAATGAAAGCCCTTGCCGGTATTGATGTACAGTTGCAAATTGGTCGTAGGCGTATAGTAAAGATTAATCTTGGGCGAAAGTATGCCCGCCTGGGCCCGGCCTGTGGTTGCCGTCAGCCGATCCTGATATTTATTACGAAAATAGTCGTACCGCAGGCCGAGGTTCAGGCTCAGGTCGTTTCGCAAACTAAACGTTTCGCTGACGTAAGCGCCCAGGTTTGCTTCGGTAATATCGCCAAGCTGGGTGTAATCAGATACAAAGGTCCGGTTTATGGTGCGCGATAGTTCCGAATCATTCGTCAGGTCTTGCCGGTAGGTGACCCCCGCACTAAACTCGGCCGGAATTGTACCCAGGTAGGAAGATCGGGTGTAGCTACCTTTGTAGCCAAACAGGTTGCGGTTTTCGTACTGCCTTATCTGATCGCCGTTGACCGGATCTTCCAGAAAAAATGTAAAGTTGGAAAAAAGCTCAAACTGGTAGTGCGAGTAGTATAGCTGGTTTTTCAGCACCGCGCCTTTGCGCAGGAGGGTGGTTAGTTCAAGGCTGGCATTGGTGCGGGAGGTCTCGCCCCCTTCTGTATCATCAATGGCCCCGTAGTGAGAGATAAGGCCAACCTCAACGGCCCGGTCTGGTATCTGACCAGAATGGTTCCATTTCGACCAAAAGTGGGAGGCGGAAGCATTGAGGTAGGAGTCTTCATTGATTCTGACGTTGTACTTTGCCAGTCCATTAATGCGCTGAAAGCCCTGGGGTGAGTCAAAATAGCTGTTGCTGAAATTATACTCCCCGGCTATATACGCCGATTCTCCTTTTTCCTTTTTTTCTTTTCCTAAAAGATCAAAAGCCCCAAGTGCGCGATAGCTATCAAACTGACCAACCTCTGCTTTCACAAAGCTACGGTCCAGGACGTTACGGGTCTGGAAATCGACCCAGCCGGCGGTGGCAAAATTCCCCTTCTCGGCGGAGTAAGGGCCTTTGTTGAAAGCCACCTGATCTACCAGCTCGGGAATGATGAAGTGCAAATCAGCGTAGCCCTGCCCGTGTGCGTGTGAGACCATGTTGACCGGCAGGCCGTCGGCCGATATGGCGATATCAGTGCCGTGGTCGATGTCAAACCCCCGGAGAAAAATTTGCTCGGCCTTGCCTCCCCCCGCATGCTGACCAATGAAGAGCCCTGGCACAATGCGAAGTACTTCCTGTGAATTAATAACAGGCCGGAGGTTGATGTCGATCTGGCTGATAGTCTGGCGACTCTGGGCCATTGGAGCCTGAATCTGCACTTCGGTCAGGTTGACAGATCCTGATTTCAGAAATACATCCAGCAGGGTAGATTCTCCTTCCCGAACTGTAACGAACTGCCGGATAGACTGGTAGCCCAGGTAAGAAATCATGAGCTGGTACTTGCCGGG
>CATMVR010000655.1 GCA_950075905.1 uncultured Persicitalea sp.
CTTCGTTGATGTTGAAAGCATTGCCCGCCGCGTCGGTATTGTTGAGGTCTAGCCAGAACTGAGCCGGAGGTAAGAGGGTAGTTGCGTAGATGGTAAAGAACATATACACAATAAACCCGGCCGTGAGAAAGGAGATCCGGCGCACGCCCCGCCGGCCAAAGTACTCGTTGATCAGATCTGAGGTAATAAACACAATGGGCCAGTTGAGTACCCCAGCCGACATATTGAAATCGAGAATCTGCCCCGCCAGGGGTATTTGGGCGGGGTTCCAACCCATCATAGTTTCGACGGAAAATATTTTGGTGCCGATGATTTCGGCAATGAGGGCATTGGTTAGAAACAGACCACACAGAAACAGGAACAAGCGTTGACTTTTGCGTTCGATGACAGCGGGCGGATTCGTAGCAGAGTTCATTCAGGAGGGTTATGGTTAAGGCCAGCGATAAAACGGAATAAGTTTGCTATTCCGGAAAACGAAATGTGCCGGCCCAATGTTCATCCTGATTTCGGATCATACACCCGGGCCGGTATTGTTTTAGCTTACCAGGTCTGCTGCAGGTTGACGGACCGGCAGATGGTGGGCCTCCAGAAAGTGCCCGATCCGGTCCATAGCCAGATTCAGTTCGTCGGCGGTAGGCAGAAACACAATCCGGAAGTGGTCGTTATGGATATAGTTGAAGCCCGTACCCGACACCACCAATACCTTTTGCTCACTCAGTAGATTGTACACAAACTCACCGTCGTCTTTGAAGCTAAACTTGGAGAGGTCTATTTTTGGAAAAACATACAGCGCCCCCTTGGGTTTGACGCAGCTGATGCCCGGAATGGCCACGAGCCGGTCGTACACCAGGTTCATCTGCTTGTGCAGGCGCCCGACGGGTAGTACCAGGTCCTGGATACTTTGATAGCCGCCCAGGGCAGTCTGAATAGCATACTGGGTGGGTACATTGGCACAAAGGCGCATGCTGGCCAGGAGCAGAATACCCTCTATGTAGGATTTGGCCCGGTGCTTGGCCCCGCTCAGGATCATCCAGCCGCCCCGAAAGCCGGCTGCCCGATAATTCTTGGAAAGCCCCCCGAAGGTTACGCAGAGCGTATTCTCAACGAAGGTACCCATGGGGTAATGCACCGCGCCGTCGTATAGTATCTTGTCGTAAATCTCGTCGGAAAAAACGATTAGATTGTGGGCCTCGGCGATACGCGCGATGCGCTCCACAATTTCCCGTTCGTAGACGGCCCCGGTCGGATTGTTGGGGTTGATCAGCACAATGCCCCGCGTCCGGCTTGTAATCTTACTCTCCAGGTCGTTCAGGTCCGGATTCCAGTCGGAAGCCTCATCACAGATGTAATGTACCGGTTTGCCACCACTCAGGGCCACAGAGGTAGTCCAGAGCGGATAGTCGGGCGAGGGAACCAGAATCTCATCGCCGGTATTGAGCAGCGCCTGCATGGAGAGGAGTATGAGCTCGCTGACGCCATTACCAATAAATATATCGTTGATCTCTACGTTTGGGATGCCCTGCGTCTGGGTGTAGTGCATGACCGCTTTGCGGGCCGCAAAAAGCCCGCGTGAATCCGCGTAGCCCTGGGCATTGCGGATATTCATGATGATGTCGTGGACAATCTCGTCCGGTGCATCGAATCCGAACGGGGCCGGGTTGCCAATATTCAGATTGATGATTTTGAAGCCCTGGCTTTCGAGGTCCTGCGCCTTTTCGTAAACAGGTCCGCGTATATCGTATTTGAGATTATTCAGGCGTTGGCTTTTGAAGAATTCCATGCAGATGTACTTGGTAAAACGGAAACTACTTCCGGGTTAGGTTTTGCTTCCAAAGATACAAAAAAAGGCAAGGCTGTTTTGCCAACTTGCAAAGTTGGATTTTGGCTACGAGAGATAATTTTAACGCCTGGCAGGTCGTTGTTTTTATAAGTGGCTCATAATGAGTATCTAAGTATTCCAGATGATTTGATTTTGTCCTGTATATATCTGATAGACAGCATAAAATATTTACCTTGCCAGGAGGACAAAGCCAACAAATGCCAGTAAATTGGTCAGATTTATCACTTATTCAGGCAGGACAAATAGTAGTACCAAACCCGATGAAAAAACGCTCTCTTTACATATTGATTATACTCCCGGTTTTGGCAGGTCTGGTGGTTGCGTCCTGTTTCCAGAATACCCGCATCTTTAAAAAGTCCAGCGAGCCGGAAACGGTGAGCTACAATTTCCACATTCGTCCGATACTCTCCGACAAGTGTTTTGCCTGTCACGGGCCGGACGCCAAAAAACGGGAGGCAAGCCTGCGTCTCGATCTGCCCGAAACGGCCTTTTTACCGTTGAAACAGACAAAAGGTGCTTTTGCCCTGGTACCCGGCAAGCCCGAAGAATCGGAACTATATAAACGGGTAAGTTCCCAGGACCCAGAGTACCAGATGCCTACGCCGGAGTCGCACCTGGGGCTACTGAGTGAGGAGGAGATCGGTCTGGTTAAAAAATGGATCAAACAGGGGGCAAAGTACGAAAAGCACTGGGCCTTTGTGGCGCCGGTGAAGGCTGCATTGCCCAAAGTAGACGATAAAGAGTGGCCCCGCAACCCGATTGACCATTTTGTGTTGAACAAGATGGAGCAGAAAGAGCTGACCCCCAACGATGAGGCTGGTAAAGAGCAGCTCCTCAAACGCCTTTCGCTGGACCTGACCGGCCTGGTACCTACCCTGGACATGATGGACCGGTTTTTGGCGGATAAAAGCGAGAATGCTTACGAGAAAATGGTCGATGAGCTGCTGAAAAAGCCCGCCTACGGCGAAAAAATGGCGGTGCACTGGCTGGATGTAGCCCGCTACGCCGACTCCTATGGCTACCAGGATGACAATATTCGTACGCAATGGCCCTGGCGCGACTGGCTGATTAATGCCTTTAACCGCAACATGCGCTACGACGAATTTCTGACCTGGCAGCTGGCCGGGGATATGCTGCCCAATGCCAACAAAGAGAAAATTCTGGCTACCGGTTTTTTTAGAAACCATAAGTATACCGAGGAGGGAGGGGTGATTCCCGAAGAGTATCGGATCGAGTACGTGCTGGACAAAACCAAAACCTACTCAAAGGGCATCCTTGCCCTGACAGCTGAATGCGCTCAATGCCACGACCATAAGTACGACCCCATCTCTCAGGCCGATTATTACAGCCTTTTCGCCTTTTTTAATAATCTCAACGAGGTGGGCTACGAGGGAGATGTGTCCCAGTCCAAACCCGCCAAGAATCCTATTCTGAAAATTACGGATGCGGATGCGAAAGAGCTTCTCACCTTTATAAACCGGAAAGATACCAGCAGCCTGTATGTCTCCGTAATGGGCGAATTGGA
>CATMVR010000656.1 GCA_950075905.1 uncultured Persicitalea sp.
ATGCCGGGTAACGCCCGCTGGGGAGTCGCGCTCCTCCATGCCACAGGGTAGGGCTGAGACCTACTGCGGTTCGCCGCAAAACCTCCATGACTCCCAGGCCGGGTAACGCTGGCCTGGGGGAAAGGGGGAATTTTATGCAAACGTATATTAAAACCGTTAGGAATGTTAGCCAGAATTGAGGCCAGGAAGGCCTATAAGCGCTTTGAGCTTGCGCTCACTACATACAACGAAAACTGCCCCGAACGGGTGGACAAGCGTACCCGGCGCGAAGCCGGCGGCGAGCCCATCTGCATTGATGTGATCAGGAAGGTGGGCACCATCAAGCAGGCAGTGAAGGAAACTTTTTACGTGATCCTGTCGCAGTACATTCACCACTACAACCAGGTGGCCTCTAACATGCCGGCCGGCATGTATACCACCCAGGATCCCCCTAGCCTTCTGACCAACTGCGTGCGCCTGGCGGAAGTCTGTGGCTGCACGGATCGCACGGTGCGCAACCACATTGGCAAGTTGCGCCGGCTGGGCATTGTGCGCACCAAGTTTCATGGCCGGCAGAAGGATTTTGAGCTGTGGATAAGTCTGGAAGTGCTGTATGGTGGGGAAGGCGAAGATTTTCAAAAAATGCGCCCAGGCGCTTTAAAAGGCGGAGTCGGTAAAAATTTTCCGCCTAATAATACTCACAGAGAGATCTATGAAATAGGAAATGTGAATGCGGAAATGTGTGTTGAACACAGAGAGAACATTCACGGAGAGAGGGGTCGGGCAGAGAAAGGCCCCTCACCCCAGGTAGACGGGCAGGAAAGCCCGGAATTGGCAGCACAGAAAGAGGGGGAGTTGGGGGCGGGCCGCGCGGCGAAAGTGGCCCACCACGAGCAAAAGCGCTTAAGTCGGGCCAGCCAGCTGATGGATGAGCTTACCCCCCAACCCCCGCAGGGACTTCCGACCCGATATCTGAACATGCTGGTAGATTTCTGGATCTACGCCATGAAGATGCTCTACCCGGAGCGGGAATTTACGAAAGAAGAGCAGGAAAAAGCCCTCGTGGCCATCGCAGCAGGGGTATACAACAACTTCACAGACCAACGCACCGACCAGGAATGGCTTGATTTTCAGGTGCTACAACTCACTAAAATTGATATGGCGGCCCGCTACTTCGAAAAGCGCCTGGAAGCCTACCCGCCAGATCTCTTCTCAGTATTTGTGCCCGGTAAGGGCTATTTCGACCGCGAAAACCTGCGGGGATTTGTGGGTCTAAATGCCTGGATGCAACGCGGAGCCGCCCAGAGGGCCATCAACCGGCAGGCCTACCGCGACGAGAAAACCCGCAAGGCCGACTACTACAACAAGCTGCTCCGAACGGCACGACGGGATTTTGAGAAAATGAAGGCAGGGCTACCGGCTAGGAAGGGCTTCGGCAATATGTCGCTCACGGAGCTGTACCATCACTGGTGTACGGTATTCCGGGGGTTTGGGAAAAAGTGGGAGGAAAAATTCATGCAGCAGTACATCGACCAGCAGTCGCGCAACTTCCTGCCCCCCAAAGTGCACCGTCCGCGCCGGCAGCGTGAGCTGGCCGATACGCCCACCAAAGAGACCATTGTGTACGTGGAAAGCTGTATGGAGAGTGGCGAGGGCTATTACAGTGAGTAACAATCATTTTTAACATAGACAACCTGACCGAAATGAAGAAAAAACTGAAAAACCTGGGGCTCTGGCTGGTGAATGTAGTACTGGCTAGTATCTACTTTCTGGCCCTGGTGCTGGCTACAATCGTGGTAGGGAGCATGTACATAGTAGCCTCGCTGCTGATTCTGATCTGGCGCGGGCTGAGCTGGTGCTGGAACTCCCTCCAACCGGGCATAGAGCCGGTTTCCTGACGCAATCCATGTTTTACCAATAACTCCAAGCAAATGAAAAAAGCAAAAGAATTCCTGTTTTCACTCGGGCTGGATTCCGTCCTGGGCGGGTACAGCGGCGTGCTGATGATCGTCGGTACACTGGCGCTGATTTGGCTTCTGCCCCTGGGTATGGCCAGTCTGGTGGCGTACCTAATCTACAAGAAAATTTATCTACCCTATCTAACCGCGAAAGGAGGCCACAAATGAAGCACAGACGCTACCTGGGGCAGCAGACTTCCACGCGGAAGCCCCTGACCGACGAACAAAAAGAAAAGCAACGCCGCATGGCCACGGCTTACCTGGTGGTGAAGTTCAATGACGGCAACGAGTTCAGGAAATGGAGCAACGAGTGGGCTCAGCCCAATAAGCTGCGGAATATCTCGGAAGCGATCAACGACCTGTTCCGAGTTTTTGCGAAGTACTGGGAGCATAACACCTACTCCGCGGCCATTTTTGATGTGCGGGTGCAAAAGTACGGCTCGGCCGAGAATAAGGTGTACCAATATGAAAATGGCGTGTGGAAAACAGTGAAACCATTTGGATGGTAACGCTATGCAGCCGATCAAGATCAAACTGACTTACATGGAATTGGTACAGCTGAGCGCTTACGTTCATGCAGCCGGCAAGAAGGCCTACCATCCGCAAGCCCGGGAAGAGCTGATTGTACTGGCTGAGTATGCGCCGGTGATCCAGAAGCGCCTGGTAGCCTCGCATTCCCGGGACCACCGCAAGCCTTTCCCCTACTCGATGCCTGTATCGATAGCCAGGATCCTGCACCGGCGCTGGCAACATGAGTGCATCGTAAACGATTTGCAAATGGTGCTCAGTGCCCTGGACTACGAGCTGACCCGGCGCGATATGAAGCTGGACCCGGTAAAACCACAGATGTTTTGAATGACTGAAATTGCTGAGTAATAATAATTGTCCATCGGGACTGGACTGAGGCGGAGTACATTTGAACAAGAAAGCCCCCGTTGGCAGCGGGGGCTTAGATTATTGAATAAGTTAGGAGTAGCGACTCCCGGCGGCTTATTCGGATGGCATTACACGGAATGTAAATATAGGTTATCTTACTCATAACGCCAACTGAATGGAGTTCCGTATTCCGGTAGAGCCCCACGTCTACCAGTTCCTCACTTCCCCTGAAATGTTTGGTCCGAAACTGCCGATCGAGATCCGGAAGGATTCCCTGATCGGCACCATGCTATGCATGCTGGCCAGCAAGGGCCCCACCCAACTCGAAGACTACTACCAGGACCGCCTCTCGCCGGTAGAAAAGGACTACATGCAGTACCTGGTGGTGGACACGAAGTTTCCGCTCCGCAAGGAGCTGGTACCCGAAGACAACCTGCTCTACATTGGCAATATGCTCAGTATGCTTTTTGAATACCAGGTGATCTTCTACGTGCAGGGCTACATGCGCCGCAATGGATCTGAGCGCGGGGGAATCA
>CATMVR010000657.1 GCA_950075905.1 uncultured Persicitalea sp.
AAGTCAATTTATTATAACAGAAGGGGTAGGTAAGAGTTTCGCCTTCCGTGGCTCAGCGAGTGAACCGAATGCGCCCCTGCTGGTTATTGATGGAGTGCCGCAACCAATCGAAGTTGCTGACCAAATGCTCAAAGCTATATCAACAGATGATTTAAGGCGAATAGACATGTTGGAAGGGGGCCGAGTTGCCAAAGAAAAATACGGCGTGCGTGCTGCCAATGGCGTTGTAGTAATCACCACGAAGCAAGGCGAGAAAATGCCTTTGGATATCAAGAAATAATCAAAAAACAGATGAAAGCCATTCTCTTCCTGCTAGCGTTTTTCTCAGTAGCCATCGCTTCGGCGCAGAATACTGCCTTCGAAGGCTTCATGTATGACGAAGAGGGTAAGCCCGTCGAATATGCCTATGTAAGAGCATTGAATAAAGATAATTTGTATACTGAGACCGATACAGTGGGACACTTTTCCTTGTCGGGCGTAGCTGTTGGGGATAGCCTGTTGGTGAGTAGTTTAGCGCACGGACGTACAGTGGTAGTTGTACAAAATCCTAAGCGGATTATTATCAAACTATCACTAACTAAGCAAGCATTATTGCCAATCACATTAGTAGATTACTCTACCAAAGGCTTGCCCTCGCCTCCGTTACGGACCATTTTTGGGTCCGATACATTATTTAAAGTACCTGAACAGTCAGCAATGTATCCCGGAGGGGCAATGGAGCTAGTTCGGTTTTTGGCCAAAACTATTACTTATCCCACCGAAGCCGCAGAAAACAACATTCAGGGATTGGTGGAGATTTCATTCGTGATCAATAAAAATGGTGATCCACGTAGCCTTAAAATTATCAAAAGCCTTGGCTATGGCTGCGATGAGGAGGTAATGAAGGCAGTCTTAACCATGCCCCGGTGGTATCAGGGAATTCAGAATAGCAAGGCCGTTGAAGCTTCCATTACACTACCTATTCATTTTTCCTTGAAACAAAATCCGGATTTAAAAACCATTCCCGAACGGTTGGATACCGGACAGTCAGATCCGCTATTTATTTTAAACGGGGTAGTCATGAAAGAATACTACGCTCTCAATCATGTGAATAGCAACCGTATCGATCGTATTGAGATAATCAAAGGAAAAGCAGGGGTGGATCAATTTGGAGAGCAAGGACAAAACGGAATTATATCTATTACGACTTTTAAGGACTAACCATCATGCCAACCCTCCCCTACCTCGCCCAGGTCAGCCTCTACTGGCTCCTGCTGTACGCTTGCTACTGGCTGCTGCTGCGCCGGCATACCTTCTTTGCCTGGAACCGCGCCTATTTGCTGGCTTCGCTGCTGGGGGCGTTTGCCCTGCCGCTGGTGGAGTACCCCGAGGCGGCCCCGGTGGTGCCCGCTGTCACCTACGCGGTAGCGAGCCTGCCGCCAGTGGTGATCACGGCGCAGTCCGCGGCCGAGCCGGTGGCTGCCTTTCCCGATTGGCTGGTGCTACTGGGTACCTTGTACGCGGTCGGCGTGGGATGCATGGGTATTCGCCTGGGTCTGTTCCTGCGGAAACTTTATCGGCTGTTCGGGCAAGGCGAAGAAATACCGATGGACGGTTATACGTTGATACTTTTGGAGGCAAACCGGGTGGGGTCGTTCTCGTTTCTTAACCGCATCGTCATCAGCCGCACCGACTACGAGCACCATCTCGATACGGTTCTGAACCACGAGCTGGTGCACGTGCAGCAGCGGCACAGCTGGGACATTCTGCTGGTGGAGGTACTTCGGGTACTGTTCTGGTTCAATCCGGTACTGATCCTGTACAAACGATCCCTGCAACAAGTACACGAGTACCTGGCCGACGGGCAGGCGATCCTGCAGTCGGCGGTGCGGCGTGATCAGTACGCCGAATTTCTGGTAGCCTACGCCCTGCATGCGCCCGTGGCCTCGCTGACCAACCATTTTTTCAATACTTCACTCCTAAAATCCCGCATAACCATGCTGTACAAAAATAGAAACTCCAAATGGGCCCTGGGCCGCTACGCCGTAGTGCTGCCCATTGTTGGCCTGGTGCTGATGCTCACCGCCGCCCGCGAGCGCGTCGCCGAGGTGCTGGACGAAACATTGCCTACCTCAACCGAAGCGCTGTTTTCCCTGCCCGAAGCGTCCCCCATACCTAAAACAGAACCCGCTTCAACCGCTATTGAAACTACTACCGTAAAGGGTACGGTGCGGAGTTCTAAAACAAAAGAACTGCTACCCCTTGCCAATGTCATACTGGCCGGCACCAATCGAGGTACTACTACCGATGAAAATGGAACCTTTGAACTAAAAGAAGTACCCCTCAACGGTAAACTCGCCATTAGTTATGTGGGCTACGAAACCAGGATCGTGGAAGTGACGAAGAAAAATCAGGCGGTAAATGTAGTACTGGAATGGCGTCAGGCTCCCCTGGATAAAACGGTAGTCGTAACGTATGGCACTCCGGCAAGCATTGCCCCCGATACCAGTACCAGGGCTGAGAAGTCGAATGGAAAAGAGTTTGTCGTTGTGGAGCAACTGCCGGAATTCCCGGGGGGTATGCATGAAATGCATAAGTTTTTGGCCCGGCACATCCGGTACCCGACTGCTGCCAGTCGCGCTGGAATAGAAGGAGAGGTATTTATTCGGTTTGAGATCAGTGAAAGCGGGAGAATCCGCGACCCACAGGTGATCAAGCGCCTGGGCGGAGGCACCGACGAGGAAGCCCTGCGCGTGGTACTAAATATGCCCACCTGGAAGCCCGCCAAACAGAATGGCCGCCCGGTACCTACGGAATATATACTACCTATTGAGTTCAAAATAGACAAGCCAGAGCCGAAAGAAGACAAGGAAAAGCGGCAGGGCAAGGCCAGTAATTTTAGTAACTACTTCAACGACGGTAAGGCTGTCTTTACGTTTGATAAAGCGTTCGATGTAGGTACCCCCGAAAGTATCCGGAATTTTGGTGCGCCTACGGTCACCATGCCGGCTACGAATGATAGTAAAGGTCGGTTTATGAATTTTTATCCAGTAGAGAAGTTCACAACGATCATATCAAAAGATAGTATCCGGTAAAGTCCGGGGAGTTTACATTGCTGATAATCAGTAGTATTTTATTTGTCCAAGAAATATCGACCATGCCTACGGCATTTCGGGGCTAAGCTATATCAGGTTAGATACCTGGCTTAAAAGCCAGGCTTACCAAATCGGTCATGCCTACGGCATTGTCAATTGGTTTTGAGGTACTTTTTTAAGCTAGTGCCGGTGGCACGACTGATCTGGTAGTGTCGGGATTTATCCCGATGAAAAAGCAAAAAGTGCCAGCGGCACGACTGATCTGGTAACCC
>CATMVR010000658.1 GCA_950075905.1 uncultured Persicitalea sp.
CGATGTAGTAGAAAGGTACCTCATAAATGTGCAACTGCCGCTGCCAGAGGTAGGCCCGGTATTTTTCCAGTCCCGACCAGTCCATCACCGAATCCGTAAATTCATTGTAAATCCGCACCCAGGCTTCGGTACGCTGCTCCGCTGTGTGGGTGGGGTTTTCGTACATCCAGTGCTGAAACTTATCCACCGTAGCTACCCACGGCAGGGTTTCGATGATGGATTCGAGGTGCTGTATTTTGGCGCGGCGCAGGTCTTCTTCGTTCGTGAAGAATTCGTCCCAATAATCCATCGTGAGTAGCTCCATGGACATGGACGCCAGCTCGGCCACTTCGGAAGGCGGATGCTTGAAGGAATTCAGGGCCAGGTCGCGCGTCACGAGGGAGTGTACCGCGTGGCCACCTTCGTGCAGCAGCGTCACCATGTCGCGCAGGTTGGAGGTAGCGTTCATGAAGATGAAAGGCACGCCAATTTCATCCAGCGGGTAGTTGTAGCCGCCGGGAGCCTTGCCCTTCCGCGATTCCAGGTCCAGGTGTCCCATGGCTTTCATGATTTTCAGGCAGTCGCCCAGGAACGGGTCGAGGCGGGTGAAGCAACGGATGGTTTTTTCGAGTAGTTCGTCGCCGGTAGTGAAGGGCTTCAACGGCGGACGTCCCTGCGGATCGACCTTGGTATCCCAGGGCCGGAGGGCTTCCAGTTGCAACGATTCTTTCCGGGCCTGCGCCATTTCGTCGAGCATGGGTACCACAGCTTCGCGCACCGAGGCATGAAATTCAAAACAGTCCTGCGGAGTATAGTCAAAGCGCCCCATCGCTGCAAACATGTAGTCGCGGTAGTTGGCGAAGTCGGCGTTGCGGCCTACCTCATCGCGCAGCTTCACGAGGGTATTCAGCAGTTCGTCCAGCTTTTCGTGATCCTGATAGCGCCGCCCGCTGATGGCCCGCCACGCTTCTTCGCGTACGGCCCGGTCGGTGCTTTGCAAGCGATCGGCCGCTTTTTGCAGCGTCATTTCCTCGCCGTCGAGCGTCACGGTCATGGCGCCGGCAATGGCGCCGTACTTGCGTTCCTCGGTCTGCAGCTGGGTTTGCAGGGGTACGTTTTCGTCCCGGAAAATCTCAATGGCTTTCATCATACCGCGTACGGTAATGTCAAAGCCCTGATCGGTCAACTCTTTCAGGTACGTACTTTCGGCGGCTTTCTTATCCAGATCATTGCCATAGACGGCCAGTTTGGGCTGGATTTCGGAGATAAAAAATTGCAGCGCCTGAATCAGTTCTTCGTTGGCAGTATCGCAGGTCTGACGGATATACCGCCACGCAAAGTTTTCGGACAGGTACGATTCCAGCTCGCTGCGGTCGAGAAACCACTGCCGCAGATCGGCCAGGCTGTTGATTTCACGGTTTTTAAGGTTTTCGAATAAAGGCTGTAAATCTTCCCAGCTGGTGAGCGCAAACTCTTCCCCGATAAAGGGGCGGGCGTGACGCTGGGGCAGGGATATTGTTTCCGGGTTGGTCATAGGTAGGATAATTCTTGAATGATTGTATTTTTACGTAACGTAAATTTATAAGCCAAAGTTAGAACAACCCATTTTTTCACCAACTATCTGATGCCCGAATCATTTCCCCCGATACGAATAGATTTGTTCGCCCTGATTATTTTGCTGGGCGTGGTACAGGGACTTTTTCTGGCTTATTTTTTCCTCAGAAACAGTACAGGTACCCGATTTCCCAACCGGTTTCTGGGCCTGGCGTTACTGAGTCTCTCGCTGATCATTCTGGATATCTGGCTGGGCTATACCAACTATATGTTCAGGGTACTGTGGCTGGTTGACTTTACCGAACCGCTCAACTTCCTGATGGCGGTGTTGCCTTTCCTGTACCTCAAAACCAGCCTCGCCGGCCATTTCAAGCGCCGCGACTGGCTTCATTTCGCGCCCGCCCTACTCTACTTTTTGTACATGTGCGCCCTGATTTATCCACAAAGTCTGGCATTTAAGTACAATGCCAACGTGGGCTCTTTCCACCCGGATAGGCCCTATATTCCTGCGGATACGTACGGCGAGTCCTGGATGTTTTTTTTCAAAGAGCATATCAACGACTTGACGTTCGTGTGGATGGTTGCGTACCTGATCGCGGGTTTTGTGCTCCTGCAACGGGCTTATCGGCAAAAAGAGCTCTCCGTGTTCTCGTTACAGCCGTCGTCGCTTTCGTGGTACCGGAGTTTTTTTATTCAGTTACTGACCCTGGTGATCGTATTTGTCATCACCCGCACCACCTTTTCCTCCGACCTGGGCGACCACATCATTGCCGCTCATATTGCTTTTGTGATCTACTCCACCAGTTTTGTGGTGGTAAAGCGGTCGGTGTTTTTTGAGGAACAAACCGAAGCTAAGCCCGCCAGGAAATACGAAAAGTCGTCGCTCACGCCCGAAATACAGTCGAGTACCCTGAGCAAACTGGAACACTTCATGGAGTCAGAAAAACCCTATCTGGACGCGGGATTCTCGTTGCCCGTCATGGCCAAACGACTGTCGGTATCCACGCACCATTTATCCCAGATGCTGAACGAAGAGCGGGGACAAAGCTTTTTTGATCTGGTGGCGCAGTACCGCATCAGGGAAGCGCAGGTACTATTGATTTCTCCCGAAACAGCCCACCTCAAAATCGAAGAAATAGCTCAGCTCGTGGGCTACAATTCCAAGTCGGCTTTCAACACGGCTTTTCGCAAAATTACCAGCCAAACGCCCTCCGAATACCGGCGAAACTACGAGGAAACACGTTCGTCCCGATAAGTCCGAACGTGTACCCGATCGGGAAAGTCGTTTGGTTGAGCGCTGGCAGGCCATCTTTGTCGAAACAAAACCGAGAAGATACCCATGTCTGCATTCAACGCACCTTCCCCGCTTACCGGCCGCCGCTACGACCTCGACTGGCTGCGGGTCATTGCTTTCAGTATCCTGATCCTGTACCACGTAGGTATGTTTTTTAACCACTGGGGCTGGCACGTTAAGAACAACGAACTCAGCCACGCCATTGAGTTACCGATGCGGTTTAGCAGTCAGTGGCGCATGTCGCTGCTGTTCATGATTTCGGGGGCCGCGGTGTTTTTTGCTTTGAGAAAGCGCAGTGGAGGTACCTTTCTGAAAGAGCGGGCAGTACGGATCTTCCTGCCGCTGGTGTTTGGCATGTTCGTGATCGTGCCGCCACAGATTTTCTTCGAGCGCCTCACCCAGGGGGCTACCTTCTCCTACCTGGATTTTTACCCGTCAACCTTTGATTTTCAGCCCTACCCTGCCGGAAATTTTAGCTGGCATCACCTGTGGTACCTGGCGTATATTTTTACGTAT
>CATMVR010000659.1 GCA_950075905.1 uncultured Persicitalea sp.
GGAAGACAGACGGTCACCTACACGGTATCCAACCAGGGATGCGCCGCTTCGGCCGACCGCATAATCAACATCAAGCCTGTACCCGTGGTGCGGTTGGGACCCGATACTACCCTCTGCTACGACGGTACGTTCCAGCTTGTGGCGAGCAACATCAGCGAAGCCCAGTACGCCTGGTCCAATGGTGCTACGACAAACGCCATCACACCCCGCTTTACGGGTACTTACTCGGTCACGGCTACTCTGGCCGGGTGCAGCGACCGCGCCAGCGTCAGGCTGGTATTTTTGCCCTCACCCCGGCTGGATCTGGCTCCCGAGTCGCCGCTATGTACACCAGAGAATGGTACCGTAGTGCTGGATGCCCGGGGCGGCGCTAACCAAACTTACTTCTGGCCCCAGACCGGCGACACCACCAGCCGGATCACCGTGAGCCGGCTGGGTACTTACCGGGTCATTGCCACCAACCGCGAGGGCTGTACCCTGGCCGATACCACCGAGGTAGTAGACCGCTGCGAGCCCCGCCTCTACGTGCCCGATGCCTTTACGCCCAACGGCGATGGCCGCAACGATGAGCTGGATGTATATGGCCTGTACTTTGTGGACTTTGAAATAAAGATCTATAACCGCTGGGGGGAGGTGATCTTTGCCAGCAACGATGTCAATGAGAAGTGGGATGGGGTATACAAAGGTGTCAAGGTACAGCCGGGAGCTTACCCTTACGTAATCTCTTTCGGCAGTGAGTACTACCCCGAGCGACGACGACAGATTCTCCGCGGCTCGGTGATGGTGGTACGGTAGAGAAGCCTTTTTGGTTTAATGCAGTTCTTATTGAGTTGTTTGGAAAAAATATTCGGGGAAGAGCAAAAATAATTTTCTTAATAACTAGTTATTTAGTTAAATTGGCTCATCATTTCAGCATCTTTTCCAATCTGCTCATTATGAGATACGTACTCTTACTTCTGCTCTGCCTGGTTTCCGGCTTACTTCTGGCGCAGCCCAAAGTACAATCAAACGAAGATTTCAAGCAAAGCGGTCAATCTTACGAGCAACTGGCTGAGACATACGCGGGCCGGGTAGGGGCGTCAGGACTGACCCAGCTTGGCAGTAGTATGGAAACTATTGTCAGGGAGGTAATTGCCGGCAGCGGGCAGACTGATTTTATGCTGAGTCTGAATGTGTACGTCAACGAAAGCGGGAAAATTGACCTGATTGTGTACAGCGTACTGGCCCAGCCCCACACCCGCAGTCGTTTGCAGGAGGTACTGGAAGCCGAGCTGCCTCTGCGCCTACAGGATTGGCAGATAAACGGCATGGCAGGCAAAAAGCTGACTTTCTGGAAGATGATACGGCAGGGCGTACCTCCGGTGCCACGCACCGAACGGAAGGGCGATAGCCTCGTCAGCTCCGTGGAAGTAGCCCGTACCTATGTGGATACGCTGGGTGTGAAGGCGCTGCACTTGCATCAGTTGCAGCTTACGGAGGTACCCTACGACCTGATCTACCGTTTTCCCAATCTGGAACTCCTGGACCTGAGCAGCAACAAGCTCACCCGTCTGGACCTGGATTTGCAGAAACTTCCTAAACTCAAAAACCTGGATCTGCACGCCAATCAAATCCACCAGGAGCAGGTAACGCTGACCAGAAATCAGACGCTGCGTATTCTGAACCTGCACTCCAACTCCCTGACGGATGTACCCGACGCCGCCCGGGACTGCCGGCGGCTCGAAAGCCTGTGGATGGGAGGAAACAAAGACCTGGCCCTGACCAACCGGAGTTTCAGAAAACTTCGCACGCTGCATGATCTCAACCTGTACAGCTGTGGACTAGCTACCCTGCCCCGGGGGCTGCGCAAGCTGCGCGGCCTGGAAGTACTGGATCTCTACTACAATGCCTTCGCCGAACTACCCGGAGCCATCACCCGTCTGAAAAGACTGAACCAGCTGGCGGTATCAAACAATCAGCTGACGGCCCTGCCCACCCGCCTGCACCGGCTGAAAAGATTGCAGGTACTCTACGCCCACCACAACCGCCTGAGTACCCTCCCTGACCCGATGGCGAGGATGAGAAACCTGCACCTGCTCGACCTGGGATACAACTGGTATAGCGTTCTGCCCGAGGAGGTACTGCATATCAGTACCCTGCGGGAGCTGGATTTTTCCGGCAATAGCCTGACTGCCTTTCCCGCGCAGCTATCGGAGATTCCTTATCTGGAAAAGTTGCACCTACGGGGCAATCCTTTTCTGAACCGCGACCAGGAACAGGCCTATCTGCCCTACATCAAAAAGCTGGAAAAGAATCCCACGGAGGTGTACTACTGATAGCTGAAAACCGGCACGTTTTTGGTTGAGTTTCTGTTACTTATTCTCAGTAAATTGCCAACTCAAACATCAGAACCCATGATCAGGCTACTCACCGGCGCTATTTTTGCTATTTTTCTTATTGTACTCTTCATGGCCCTGCGGGCCGAAACCGTGGTACCCCGCGAAAAACCGGCTAAAATTGAATGGCTCACGGTAGAGCAGGCCTTCGCCCTGAATCAGAATGAGCCCCGCAAGATGCTCATTGATGTCTACACCGACTGGTGTGGCTGGTGCAAGGTCATGGACCGCGAGACCTACACCGACCCGCGGGTAATTGAGTACATCAATAAAAACTACTATCCCGTGAAGTTTAACGCCGAGCAGCGCGACGACGTGACGCTCAATGGACAGAAGTTTGTGTACGTATCTCAGGGTACCAGCGGTGTACACCAGCTGGCGGCCTCCCTGCTGCAAAACAAGCTCAGCTACCCCAGCACGGTATTTCTGGACGAAAAGCAGCAAATGATTCAGCCCCTGCCCGGCTACTTCAAAGCCAAAGAATTTCACGAGATCATCACCTTCTTTGGCGGCGACCACTACAAAACCATCGCCTTTGATAAATACAAGACCGAGACCTACCCTCAGCAGTTTGGGGGGCAGTAAATGAAGTGGAATAAAAAAAGGCTCCTCGGAGCCTTTTTTTATTCCACTTCCAGCACCACATCGTCACTCATCGGGTGCGCCACGCAGGTCAGGATAAAGCCCGCTTCGAGTTCGGCTTTGGAGAGAGCGTCTTCCTCGTCCAGGTGTACCTTGCCCGATACGCAGCGGCCCATGCAGGCCGTACACATACCCGCCTGGCAGGAGTAGGGTAGGTCAATGTCGAGATCCAGGGCGGCCTCCAGCACCGTTTGGTGCGGCTCTACCCGAAACTTGTACTCGCTGCCTTCGTACAGTACCGTTACTTCGTGGCCCTTTGGAGAATCGTCACCATCCAGGGGGGCTTCCGTCACGTCGCCGTGGGCTTTGGCGGTTGTGGCGGTC
>CATMVR010000660.1 GCA_950075905.1 uncultured Persicitalea sp.
CCGTTTTGCTGGTTCAGGTAGAGGTAATCATTCTCGTTATAGTCATTAGTCACATACAAATCCAGCCAGCCATCGTTGTTCAGATCGCTGACGTTCAGGCCCAGTCCAAAACTCAGCACATTGCTTACCAGACCCGATGTAGCCGTAGCGTCAGTAAATTCCCCCTCGTCGTTACGCAGTAGTTTGCTTCCGTACCGGGTGTCGGACTTCTCGCGATAGGATGCGATGAGGTTGCTAAAACCGGCGTACTCCTGCACCGAGTGATTCAGCAAAAAACAGTCGAGGTCGCCGTCGTGGTCGTAATCAAAAAAGGCGGCCTGGGTGGAGTAAGAATCATCATCCAGCCCGTATTGGGCGGCTTGCTCGATGAATTTTCCATTTTTCTGGTTGACATAGAGCAGATTTCTGCGCAGCTCAGGATCATCAGCCGTGGAGCGGCAAATATAAATATCCAGCCAACTGTCGTCATTGATATCCACCAGTGATACACCGGTTTTCCAACCGCCATGATTAATGCCCGCCACCCCGGTAACATCCTCAAACTGCATGGCCCCCTTATTGAGATATAGCCGATCGGCAGTCATATTGCCCGTGAAGTACAAATCCACCAATCCGTCGTTATTGAAATCGCCTGCGGCCACTCCGCCACCATTGTAAAAATAACCGTATTTCAGGACATTGATTGCTTCTGATTCGGTAACGGTATTTGCGAACGTCACCCCCGTAGCAGTAGCATCCAATAGTTTAAAGCGGGTCGTTTCTTGGGATTGGCAACCCAGTAAAGAAACCAGAAATAGTGACGCCGATAAGGCACGCCACCTTGTTTTAATAAAAATCATTGTGTCAAAAATAGGATGGGCATCTGGGTAGTTTAATCAATCAGGATCTTCACCATGTTCTGTTCCTTTTCGGGCAGTTCTTGTACTGTTTTTTTCAAATCAGTTTCTTTCTTATCTACGGCGTAGGCTTTCAATGCGGTAGTGAGGCGGTTGTCGGGCTTGTAGGGCTGGCCGCTTCCAAGGTTTTCGGGCCAAGTTTCTGCCTGGTCGAGGTAGGTAAGAGCATCTTTGGTTTTTCCGTTTTTCAAGAGTTCTACGGCATAGCGGATATTCCCCTCGCGAAACAAGTTGTGGGCAGCAGCGGCTCCTTCGTTTGGCAGGATGGTGAGTTGCTTCATCACTTGAATACTTTCACGGTACTTGCCAATATTTACCAAAAACCGGGCTTTTTGCTGTCCGAGGATATACTGCACGTACACGGGCAGATTTTTTTGATTGAGTTTCTGATCGATTATGCTCAATGCTTCCTCATTCTTGTTCACCGATCCATAATGAGTGGCCAAAAGATGGACGGACCGCCAGTCGTCTGGGGAAAGGGCGCGGGCTCGTTCCAGGGCCTGGCCGGCAATTTCCTTTTGCTCTTCAAACAAATCGGCTTTGACAAGGTAAAACGGGGGCCATTTCGGGGCCTCGCCAATGGCCATAAAACTTTCCTTCGCCTCAGAAACTCTGTCCAGTTGCCACAATAGGATGCCCCGATAGTAGTGTAATTGCCAGGGTACCGGCTGGCCCGATTTAGTCAGTTCGTTTTCAGTTCTAGTCAACAAGTGCAGCTCCTCGTGCCGCGATGGAAAGACAAATTCGGGACTTTTTGTCAGAATTTGGCTCAAAACGTTTTCCTTGTTTCCTTGTGAGATTAAGTGCTGCGTATCCGATGCCCAAAGTTCCACCATAGGATTTTCAGGAGCCTGTTTGAGCAAGGCAAGTGCGTCATCATATTGCCCTGCCTCGCGGTACCAGAGCGCCATCTCTATGTAATCCTCGTGGGGAAGTTCGTTGGTAATGTACTTGGTAAGTTCGGGTTTTCCATTCAAAACCCCCAATTCGTAACGCGCAAAGTGGTCCAGTGGATTGTCGGCCAAAGCGCTCTCGGCGGCTAGCCGGGCCTGGTCTGAGCGTTGTGTTTTTCTAAAAATCATCATCTGCAAATGCCGCGAATGATCACTGGCAGGCTGGTGGGCCAGGGCCTTTTCGACAAAGCCCTCCGCTCCGCCCCAGTCCCCTTCCCGCAAGGCAATTTGGGCCAAACCCGTGAATGCTGCGGCACGATAAGCCGGACTCAGTACCGCTACCGCGTAACCGTCTTTGGCGACGGTAAGTAAGCCGTACTGCTGGGCCGACAGCCCGCGCAGGTAGTTAGCCAGCGGGTCGTAGGTGTTGACCGAGAGTGCTTTGTTAGCCAAATCCAGAGATTCTTTGTACAAGCCTTTCCGGTGAAGCAGTTGAGCCATTTCACCCAGGGCAGGAACGTGATAGGGGTTTTTTGTCAGACATTTTCCAAGCCACTCCTCCGCCAGTACAAATTGCCGTTGACTGGCAAAATCTTTTCCCTTTAAATATAGGCCATACTCCGACTCCCAGTCAAAATCAGGGGGTGAAACAAGGGGGCGCGCGGTATTTTCAATGGCAAAACTTTCTCCATGTCCGTCGAAAAGGGGCCGGCCATCCAGCGTTATGTTAAGGTGCCCATTCCCAGCGTAACGTACGGAGTCGATGTAATTGACCAGTGTTTTTAAGGCAATATTTTGGTTAAAAAGCTCTTTATTATCGGCCTTAATCACTAACTCTCCGTTAAGGTCTGCTACGGGCGAAATATTCCAGACTAGATGCGTCGGTGTTCGGCGCAGGTACAGTGCCGCCATTTCGGTGGCGGCCGTGATGCCACCGGTTTTTCTGACAGGATACCAGTTTTCTGTCCAGGTGTCTACTGCATAGGGGGCAAAAGAAATATGCTTGAATGGGCTGAGCGTGCTGCCGCCACTGGCCTGATTAAACAAACGCCCCGACTGTAATTCTACGTATTGTCCGTCGGTGTCGGTCAGCAGGTTTTCCCAGATCATCCCCTGCCGGCTTAGACCCCAAATCCAGATTTTCTGGCCTAACTTGTCCGAATAGGGCGCATAATGCACAAAGCCCGCCTGGTCGTCGTGCCAGTATCCACCATAAAAATTGCTAGGCTTGCCCAGCACGTGATATGACTTGGAGCTACCAAAATTATTTTGTTCGTAAAATACTCACAATTGTTGTTAGCATAGTCAACTAAACTTGTTAGAATTTCATATTCACGATCTGCGATCATTTTATGT
The DNA here is from genome assembly GCA_950075905.1 of uncultured Persicitalea sp. Classification (GTDB taxonomy): domain Bacteria; phylum Bacteroidota; class Bacteroidia; order Cytophagales; family Spirosomataceae; genus CATMVR01. The sequence goes on from CATMVR010000660.1 coordinate 3,146, forward strand.
ATGGTTTATATCAAAAGAGTTGATATTTTTGGTTTCAAGTCATTTGGTTTTAAAAATACCAGCGTAAACTTTGAACCAGGGCTAGTATCTATTTCTGGACCAAATGGTTCTGGAAAGAGCAACATACTAGATGCTATCGTCTTTGCAATGGGTGAGAATAAGGCCAGAGTGATGCGTCAACCAAATCTTAGGTT
>CATMVR010000661.1 GCA_950075905.1 uncultured Persicitalea sp.
ATCCAGAAAACCGACAAGAGTATGGAGGTACTCGATGTACTTGATAGCATCGAAGCCGCCCGGCGCTGGTTTGCGACGCACCAGGCACCCGATCTTATTTTTTCGGACATCCAGCTTTCGGATGGCCTGAGCTTCGTGATTTTTGACGAAATCGACATCAAAAGCCCGATTATTTTTACTACTTCCTACGACGAGTACGCCATCAAGGCTTTTAAGGTCAAAAGTATCGACTACCTGCTCAAACCCATCAAGCAAGCCGAGCTGGCCGCCGCCGTGCAGAAGTACCGCGAGCTGACCAGCCCGGGCTTCATGCAGGAGTATGGCCTCAAAATCCAGTCGCTGCTCGACGTACTGCCCATGACCGAAAAAAAGTACAAAACGCGGTTTCTGGTGCGGCAGCACGACCAGCTGCTCCCCGTTTTTCAGGAAGATATTGCCTACTTTTTTACCACCAACGAGCTTGTCTGTCTGGTGTGTAAGGACAGGCAGCAGTACCTGGTAGACTATACGCTCGAAGAACTGGAAAAACTGCTGGACCCGGCGCATTTTTTTCGGCTGAACCGGCAGTTTATCACGTCCCTGCCGGCCGTGCGCAAAATCCATAAGTACTTCAATGGCAAGCTGAAACTCGATCTGGTACCCGACCCCGAGCAGGAGGTACTCATCAGTCGTGAAAAAGCGTCGGTTTTTAAGGATTGGCTGGAAGGGTAGGGTTTATTGCCCCACAAAATGCCGGAGCGTCAACGCATTCCGCACCGCATGGCCTCCGCCGTCGTTGTTAAAGTACACGAAGACTTCTTTGCCGCCGTACTCCCACTCGCGGAGGCGGTCGGCCCACCAGCGCAGGTCGTTGTCGGAGTAGGAGCCGCCGTAGAGCCAGCCGGTATCGGGGCCGTGCAGGCGTGCGTACACAAAGGGCGCCGTGGCGCGCAGGATGCAGGGCAGCCCCGCGCCGCTCATGACGCAGTAGGCCGCCTGATGGCGTTCCAGCAGTTGAAATATACTTTCCTGATGCCAGCTCGGGTGCCGAAACTCCACCGCTACCCGCATCCACGCGGGTACCTGCCCCAGAAAGTAGTCCAGACGGGCGTAGTCAAAGGCAAAGTTGGGCGACAGCTGCACCAGCAATACGGCCCGTTTTTCGCCCAGCACGTGCCAGCACCGTTTGATGCGTTCCACCCATACCTCGGGGGCGTAGAGGCGTTTGCCGTGGGTGAGCCCGCGGGGCGCTTTTACCGTAAACTGAAAACCCTCCGGCAGCCTACGACGCCAGCTGTTGAACGTGCGCTCGTGGGGCCAGCGGTAAAAGCTGCTGTTGAGCTCTACGGTGCCAAACTGCCGGATGTAGTAGTAAAACCGCTCGTGCACCGGCGTGGGGTCGGGGTATAGTACCCCCTGCCAGTGATCATAGCTCCAGCCCGATGTGCCAATGTGTACTGCCATAGTACCGTTGCTCCTACCAATTCTTTGCCACGGCCGTACCTCCCCGCTTTTTTTTCTGAAAAAAATCAGGAGTGGTTGTTTTTCAGGTAGGCTACGGGGAAAATAATCCGGAATGTAGTTCCCCGGTCGGGGGGGCTTTTCACTTCGAGACGGGCCTGCAGTAGGTCGCAGAGATGCCTGACAATAAACAGGCCGATGCCCTCCCCGCCAAATTCCTGCAACTCCTCCTGTAGGCTGGTTTCTTCGGTGGGCTGTGCCGGTGCTTTGTCTTGCCGGGTATCTGACAATCGTTTGCGGATGCGTGGCGGAATGCCCGGACCCGTGTCGACAATGGTCATATGCCAGGCCTCTTGCTCCTGGTCTGGGAATGTGGCAGTGCCCCAGGTGACGGTCACGCCGCCGTCAGGAGTGTATTTCAGGGCGTTGATGAGGATGTTCTGGGCGATACGCCGCACCTTCACAGAGTCTCCCTCCACTTCCAGGTCAAAGGGCCCTTCGTGGCGAATCCAGAGGCTCTTTTTGTCGGCAATCGGGACAGAACTCTCGCAGAGTTCGGTGATGAGGTGCCCTACGTTGAATCTGGAAGTTTTCAACACTTCCTGACCAGCCTCCAGCCGGGAGAGGTCGAGCAGCTGGTTCATGGTCTGCGTCACCTGGCGCAGGTTGCGCTGAATCATGTCCAGGGTCCGGTTGCGCTCCTCGTCGGTGTCCATGATGTTCAACAGGGTAGCCGCCCCCACAATGATACCGAAGCTGCTCCGCAGATCGTGCGAGGTAGCCCGCAGAAACTCCCCGCGGTCCTGAATGTATTGCTTCATCACCGACAGCGAGTGCATCATTTCGTGGGTGCCATCCAACTGCCTGATCAGCTCGCTATGTTGCTGTTCGGCTTCTTTTAGCAGGGTAATATCCATCTGGGCAATGACCACCCCGTGATCGTGGCGACTGATCGAAATCCCCAGCCACCGTTTCTCGTCCGGGACGAAAATTTCCTCGTAGTCGGGTTTGCGGGTAGTGTATACCGCTTTCATAACTTCTACCTGATCCGGCTCGTAGAGCTCGGAGGCCAGGTGTCCGATAGGATTCTCCTTCGAGGGGGCTCTGCTCCACATAAACTTGGAGTTGCACACCACCAGCACAAAATCCTGGACATCAGCGGCTCCGCCTGGCAGGATCTTGAAGAAACCGATCGAAGCCGGGGAGCCATTCAGCACCGCCTGCAGACTTTCGGCGGTTTCAAGTAGCTTTAGCTCGGCCTGTTTTCGCTCACTGATGTCGAGAGCCGTAACCACGATGCCGCGCTTGTCTACCTGGCGCGTCACCAGAAAGGCCAGCGTTTGCTGAATATCAGGACTGATGTCCGACAATTCATGGTAGGCAGATTCGCCACTTTCGAACACTTTGAGGTACAGCTCAAATAGCCCGGTATCCCTGACAAACGGCAGGGCTTCCAACAGCGTCATATTCCGGAACTGCTCGGCGGTCTGTCCCGTGAGCCGGAGGGCTTCCTCGTTGAAGACACTTGTGCTGAAATCCAGCACGGAGCTTTTGTCTGGGTCCTGAATGGCCTCCATGAGGGTGATGGCCGCCGGCACCCCGTTCAATACGCTCTGCAGGCGGTCGGCGGTTTGGCTCAGTACCTCATTGGCCTGCTCCAGCTCCTGATTGGCCTGTTGTAGTTCGCGGGTTTTCTGCTCAACGTGATTGTTGAGCTGCTGTGTCAGGGTTTTCTGCAGATGCACCTCCGTGCAGGTACCGATGAACCCCGTAAAGTGGCCCTCCGCGGCAAACATCGGCCGGGCGTTTTCTACTACCCAGCGGTACTCGCCGTCGTGCCGCAGCAGCCGGTACTCCACCGAATAGGGGAGCCGGGCCCGGGTCTTGGCGG
>CATMVR010000662.1 GCA_950075905.1 uncultured Persicitalea sp.
TTCTAACGCAGATCCCCAACGAAAAGATTTTGTGGGAAGCCCCCCAGAAAGCCCAGCAGGTGTGGTTTGTGAAGCTGCTCGGGTCAGATGTAAATTTAGGCAATATTGCCTCCAATGATATCATTCCTCTGGAAACCATTCGTTTGGGACTCAGAGGCGATACCTTTTCACACTTTTTAAATCAAAAGACAAAACAGAAATGGAAATTATCAGCCAAGTAGTTGACTTCTTTCTTCATCTTGATAAGCATCTTTTTGATATTATCAACGAGTACGGTACGCTCACTTACTTAATCCTGTTTCTGATTGTTTTTACAGAAACAGGCCTGGTATTTATGCCGCTCTTACCGGGCGATTCCCTGCTCTTTGCCGCCGGAGCTCTGGCGGCCTCTACGGGAGCCCTGAACGTGTGGCTGGTGATTGTGCTGCTCATTGTAGCCGCCCTGATGGGCGATAATGTCAACTATTTTGTGGGCAAGTACCTCGGCACCCAGATCAAGCAGCGCGACCGTATTCTGTTTCTTAAGCGCGAGTACCTCGAACGTACCGAGGAATTTTACGCCAAGCATGGTGGCAAAACGGTGATCATGGCCCGCTTCATCCCCATTATCCGGACAGTAGCTCCCTTTGTGGCCGGTGCCGGTAGCATGACCTACTCCAAGTACATTGGGTACTGCGTGATGGGCGCCCTGCTGTGGGTACCTTCGCTTACTTTGCTGGGGTACTTCTTCGGAAACATCGAGTACGTAAAGAACAATTTTGAACTCGTGATTTTCGGCATCATCGGCCTTTCGGTACTGCCCATTCTGTGGGGAGTTGTGAAAGCCAAGTTTCTGACACCAAAGGCCGTCTAATTCTGACCCATTATACTTCATCAATGATGGCCCCGGCTCTGTACGAGTCGGGGTTTTTCGTGTTTAGTACTTAATTTTAGGGTTTAAATAAACAAATCGCTTGATTTGCATCCATTCACCTGAACTTTTATCGCAGGCCTCCCTGAGTCAGCAAGAAACTTACTACACTATGAACCTCTATGGATTGATAGGCTACCCGCTGTCACATTCTTTTTCCAAACGCTATTTTGCCGAAAAATTTGAAAAAGAGCGCATCGCCGATAGCCGCTACGACCTGTTTGAGCTAAAAGACATCAGCGAACTACCCGAGCTGCTCAAACAAACGCCCGGCCTGCGGGGACTGAATGTCACGATACCCTACAAGCAGGCGGTTATCCCCTACCTTGGTGGCATGGATACCGCCGCCAGACGCATCGGTGCTGTCAATACCATCAAGGTATTTGCCGATGGATCAACAAAGGGCTATAACTCAGACTACTACGGCTTTCGTCAGTCGGTACATGAGTGGATAGAGCACCGGGGCGAGTCATGCGCCAACCTTAAAGCTTTGGTATTGGGCAACGGGGGAGCGGCCAAGGCCGTAGTTACCGCGCTCCATGATTTAAAAGCCGAAGTACAAATGGTGTCCCGCACCCCTTCCGAGGGAATACTGGGCTACGAGGAACTAACTCAGGAAAGTATGCATACCTACCGGCTGATTGTCAATACCACGCCGCTGGGTATGTACCCCAACGTGGAGGCATGCCCGCCCATTCCGTACGAGCACCTCACCCGCGATCATTTTCTGTACGATCTGGTGTACAACCCCCTCCAAACGCTTTTTCTCAGGAAGGGTGCCGAACAGAAAGCGCACACCCACAATGGTTTGAAAATGTTAGAAATGCAGGCTGAAAAATCCTGGGAAATATGGACCACAGTAGGAGACTTATGGGACAACTGATACTAACGAATGCCACGATTTTTACCGGAGAGGCGGTACTGACCAACCACGCCCTGTGGCTGGAAGCTGGCAAAATCCGGGCGGTGCTACCCGCTGGCGAGCTGCCGGAAAATATACCCACGCACGATACACACGGTGCCTGGCTGGTGCCGGGCTTCATTGACTTTCAGCTTTATGGTGGTAGCACCGGCTTTCTTACCCAGGATGGCAACGTAGAGTCGCTAATCAACACCTACGAAACGCACCGGCTCGACGGCACTACCACCATCGTACCTACGGTATACTCTACCACAAAAGCCCGCATTCTGACCGCCGTGCAGGCCATTCGTGACTACTGGGCCGATGAACGCCAGGGCGTGGCCGGACTGCACGTAGAGGGGCCTTTCATAAACCCCGTGAAGCGGGGCGCGCACAGCGCGGCTATGGTACGGCCGCCGAGCCACGAGGAGCTGTCTGAACTAATTGAAAAGGGGCAGGGAGTAATCAAAGTGATGACCATTGCGCCCGAGTGCTTTGACGACGCGCTGCTCGACCTGCTCAAGACCACCGGCTGGGCCATCTCGGCCGGCCATACCAACGCCAGCGCGGCGCAACTGAACGCCTATTTTGACAAAGGATTTGCGCTGGCTACCCACCTTTATAACGCCATGCGCCCGCTCGAAAGCCGCGAACTGGGCGTGGTTGGTACCATCTTTGACCGTACCGATGTGCACGCCAGCATTATTGTCGACGGCTACCACTGCGACTACGGTGCACTGCGCATCGCCAAGCGCCTGCTCGGCGAACGCCTTTTCCTGATTTCGGACGCTACCTTTGCTAAGTACCAGGGTACCCGCTTTGAGTTTGAAGGCTTCACGATCAATTACGACGGAGAGCGTTTTCTGAACGACGACGGGCTGCTGGCTGGCTCGTGCATTACGCTTCTGGATGCAGTCAGAAACTGCATCCAGAAGGCGGGCATCGCGCCCGATGAGGCATTCCGGATGGCTTCGGCTTACCCAGCCCGGCAACTGGGCATGGAAAAGCAGCTGGGCTACCTCAAAGCCGGCTACGCGGCCAACGTGGTGGCGCTGACGCCGGACCTGCACGTGCAGGAGGTATGGACCACCGTCTAGGTCAGGGCCGGTAGTAGGTCCAAACATCCCCCGCTATCTCCTCCGATTTTACCAAAGTTCCCGCTACGGCGGGGGCTTTGACACCTGCGCCCAGGCGCATTGGCCCCTGACAGCGGCGGATCTCATCCCAAAGTCCTTGACTGATGAAGGCTTCCAGTACCCTCGCGCCCCCTTCCACCAGCACCGACTGTATCTTACGCGCGTGCAAATCGGCCAAAATCTGAGGTACCTCATCGTGGTCCCTGACAATACGGCCGAACGAAACTTCCGGCGTTTCGGCGTAGCGCCCGGGCGTAGGCGCTGGCTCCGTATGTTTGTGGTAGTTATAGACAATCGTGGATTGACTCCGGTCGAAAATACGGAGCGAATTGGGTAAGGACAGGTTTCGGTCGAGCACAATCCGTACAGGATTAAGATCGG
>CATMVR010000663.1 GCA_950075905.1 uncultured Persicitalea sp.
GTGAGGGAGGTCGTTGGGCTCCCCTCCTTGGCTTTGCGGTCGCGGATGAGCGGGGCCGACTCGCCCGCCATGTGCAGGCCGGTGCGGTTCCGGAGCCGGAATTTGTCGAGGTAGTAAATATACCGGTCGGGGTTTTTGTAGAAATACTTTTGCATCAGCAGGTGCGTGCCAATGTTTGACGACTTCTCGAGTACCTGGCTGGCGGTCAGGCTGCCGAAACCTCCGGTATGGGCGTCTTCGATTGTGATGTTCCGATACACGAGGCGGCCCTTGCCCGTATCTACCCATACCTTGTCAGGGTCAATACCCGTTTCTTCCAGCACGGCCATCATCGTAGCCAGTTTGAAGGTAGAGCCGGGGTCCACGCCAAGTGTAAGCGCGTAGTTGCGGTTGTCTACATACAGGCCGGCTGCCCGCCGGGTCAGGTTAGACATGGCTTTTATTTTGCCGGTAGCTACCTCCATTACAATCACGCAGCCAAAGTTGGCCTGGTATTTTTCCAGTGCCTGTTTCAGGGCCGACTCGGCCACATCCTGGAAATTGATGTCGAGCGTGGTATGGATATCGTAGCCCGGCTCGGGGCGAACATTGATTTCGTCGCCGATCGGAATCCGGACATCGCGGGAAATGGCTTCCACCCAGCGGATACCGTCGGTACCGGCCAGCTGCTTGTCAAAACTGGCTTCCAGCCCTACCAACCCGTGGCCGGTGCTGGTGTTAAGGGTACCTACGGTGCGGTCGGCCATGGGCGACAGGGGCCGGTGGCGTCGGTTTTCGGCTTGCAGGATGAGCCCCTTGCTTCCCTTCATTTTTTTATTTTTGAAAAAAGGCCATTTTTCGATCCGCTGCTTGGCGTTGTAGTCGAGCATTTGCTTCGAAAGCCGAACGTACTGAATGGAGTCGCGGCGGTAGCGGGTGAAGAGCTGTTTATAGTAGGATGAGGAATTGAAACGCAAAAAGTGAGCGAGACTATCGGCCAGTTTGCCCACGTTCTGCGTAAAGTAGGCGGAGTCGGCCACGCAGGGGTCAAACCCCAGGGTATAGAAAGGCAGCGAGGTAGCCAGCAGGCTGCCATCGCTGGCGTAGATATTGCCCCGCATAGCCCGCTCGGTGTCGAGCATCAGGTGGTCTTCTACGGCGTGTTCGGCCCAGGTTTTGCCCTTGTAGGTTTCGTAGTACTGCGCCCGCACCAGCTTCACCGCCACCGCAATGGCAAACAGGACCAGACAGGCGGATATCAGGTACGCGCGCCTGATGAGGGCTTCTTTTTCGTTTTTTTTGGGTTCGTCCTGGCGTTTCATAGGTCAAACAGAAATGGAATGAAAGGCCTCACTGCCTTATAATGTGTGTTTTTGGGATCAGGCCAATGCGCAATCCGCAGGTTATTCCCGCTCGGCGGAAGGGGCTACGATTTTCATGGGCGGAGTCAGGTTTTCTTCCAGCCCCATTTCCTTTACTTTATCAATTACCTCCGACTGCTTTCCGGTTTTCATGTACTCGGCCTTAACGGTCGTGAACTCGGCGCGCAGGTCCTCTACTTCTTTTTTCAGGGTGAGGCTCCGCCGTACGTACTGCTCAGATAAAAAACCCAGCCGCTCGTAGAGTACCAGCAGCGTCACAATCCACAGAAAATAGTAAAAATAGCGGATCGGAATCAGATCCTGATTCGTTTCATTCTTTTCCCCAAAGACTTTCCCCAGCGGCAAAAACCGATTCAGCCATTTGAACAGCGAAAAGCTCCGCCGCGGTTTAGGAGCCGGCTGGGAGCGGTCGATACGTCGGTTTGGAGTCATGCTCTTTTCTATTTTTGATTGAGAGATGGAGTGATTGAGTGAATATTCTAAGTTCAGAAGTAATTATGAGTTTAAAGAGGAATTTCATATGAAAAATTGGACACATTAAGTTTGCACCAAAGGAGCTGCTCACTCATAGCCTCTATTCTCTCAATCAATCAATCAATCAATCAATCACTCAATCACTCATTCTATCATTAAACTTTCTCGGCCACCCGTAACTTGGCGCTGCGGGCGCGGGGGTTACGTTCTACCTCTTCGGCGCTGGCCTCAATGGGCTTTCTGGTCACCCCTTTCAGGGGCTTGATTTCGTTGCCGTAGAAGTCTTTTTCTACTTCTCCTTCAAATTTGCCCTTGTTGATAAAGTTTTTCACGAGCCGGTCTTCCAGCGAGTGGTACGACATCACCACCAGGCGACCGCCGGGAGCCAGCACCTCGGGTGTTTGGGTCAGAAATTCCTCCAGTACCACCAACTCTTCGTTTACCTCGATGCGCAGGGCCTGAAATATCTGGGCAAAGTACTTGTTTTCGCGGTGCCGGGGCGCGTAGCGCTGCACAATATCTTTCAGGTCGTTGACGGTATTGATGGGCGTGTTGTGCCGGGCGGCAAAGATTGCCTCGGCTACCGTGCGGGCATTGTGCACCTCGCCGTAACGCCCCAGAATGGTCTGCAGGTCGGCTACGCTGTACTCATTCAGGATATCCTTGGCATTTTTGGTGCCCTGCTGGTTCATGCGCATGTCCAGGCTGGCTTCAAAGCGTGTGGAAAAGCCCCGCTCGGCGGTGTCGAACTGATGCGACGAAACACCCAGGTCGGCCAGGATACCATCCACCTTTTCGGCCTTGTGGAGCTTCAGGTACCGGCGCAGGTACCGAAAATTGGCCGCTATGAACGTAAACCGGGGGTCGTCTTTCAGGGCGGCGGCGTTGGCGGCGGCATCGGCATCCTGATCGAAAACCAGCAGCCGGCCGGTGGTCAGTTTTTCGAGAATGGCGCGCGAGTGTCCGCCTCCGCCAAAGGTTACATCCACATAGGTGCCTTCGGGCCGGATGGCTAGTCCATCCAGACATTCAGAAAGCATTACGGGAGCATGATAATGAGTTGGCGTTTCCATTCTATAAATTGCAACGTGCTGAGGAACTAATTCTTGCGGGTAGTCCGTTACAAACTTAACGATTTTCCGGGGGATGCGCCTTCCACCCTTCGTGATTTAATTTTTACCCAGACCCCTATTCTATTTGTTAAATAAATGTATATGAAGCAGTTGTCTTTCTGGTTCCTGATTGTTTTTTGCTTTGCATTCAATGCCTGCACCTCTCCCCAATCTCCCGCAATCAGTACCGGCACCTGGCGGGCTACTCTTCTCCGCGATGCGCAGACACTCCCATTCCTGCTGGACATCGAGGCCAACGCCGGATCAGACACCTACACGGTGTACGCGGTGAATGGCTCCGAGCGCCTGAAACTCGATACCGCCTACGTCCAAAACGACTCCCTGCACATACCCATGCAGCTGTTCGACTCC